>JBCCLI010000265.1:0-9097 GCA_039026975.1 Bacteroidota bacterium
ATTATCGATTTTATAGGTGGCTTTCCCAATATATAGGTGTCTGCCTGCTTGGTTTTGGGCCCACCAATCAGCCAACTTTTCATAATCAGCAGGGGGATACCCTATGGAGAAATAGATCTGAGGGACTACATAGTCTATCCAGCCTTTTAAGAGCCATGCCCGTATATCTGCATAGAGGTCATCATAGGAGGTCTGACCTGCCCGTGAATCAGATCCTAAGGGATCATCTGCTATGTTACGCCAAACCCCAAATGGACTAATACCCAGTTTTACATGTGCCTTAGTGGCCTTAATCTGATAGTTAATAGATTCTACAAAGCTGTCTACATTATTCCTTCTCCAGTTATCCCTGTTAGGATAGCCTCTACCGTAGGCTTCATAGCTGCTGCTATCTGGAAATTCTTCATTCGCTATGCGGTAGGGGTAGAAATAGTCATCAAAGTGAACGGCATCTATGTCATACCTATTCACTACATCCAAGATGACACTGCTCACATATTCTCTGGCTTTAGGGATGCCTGGGTCAAAGTATAGATTTTTCCCATATCTCACCAGCCAGTCTGGTCTCTTATTGCTGATGTGCTCTACGCTCAGGAGTTTATTATTATCCACATCCATTAAGGCCCTGAAGGGGTTAAACCAGGCATGAAACTCCATTCCTCTTTTATGGGACTCTTCCACAAAATAAGTTAAGGGATCATACCAGGGGAAGGGAGCTTTCCCTTGTTGGCCGCTCAGCCACTCTGACCAGGGTTCCTTTGCGGAGAAGTAGAAGGCATCAGCAGAAGGCCGCACCTGCATGATGACGGCATTCATCCCATTTTTTTGGTGGAAGTCCAGTATATCTCTGATTTCCTTCTGCTGCTCGGCAGTACTTAGGCCAGAGCGAGAGGGCCAGTCCAGGTTTTTAACGGTTGCTATCCAAACCGCCCTAAATTCTCGCTTAGGAGAATCTGTTTGGGCCAGGAGGAAAGGAGTGAAAGAAAGAAAAAGTAGGCTGAAAAGGGGTGTAAGGGTATTTTTCATGGAAGCCGGACTTAGACTTTAATAATGATGTTCTTCTTATACATCCACCAAAGGGGGATCCAAAGGATCAGTACGAAAGTAACAGCAGCCACTAAAGAGTCCAAATATGGGGGGAGCCAGGAAACAAACAAGCGCTCAAACAGCCATGCCTTTAGGGGCTGTCCATCAACCTGAATGACGTTGCAGTAGGTAGCTATCACACCTGAGGCTACATAAGCAGTAATAGCATTTCTCCCATAAGCAGTGAAAGGAGCTGTCCAGCCATCCTGGCCTTTTACATCAATAACCCAGTAAAGAAGAGCCAGAAACTGTAAAGCTATGCCTCCACTGTACAGCACATATGAGCTGGTCCACAAAGCTTTATTGATAGGGAATACCAGTCCCCAAAACAATCCGCTTACTATGCAGATGGCGCCCCACATAAAAAACTGAATGACTTTTTCTTTCGGGTCATGCTCACTGATGAGGTACTGACCCGTAATAAGACCCATGATGCCTGTCCCAAGGGCGGGTAAACTGCTCAGTACGCCCTCAGGGTCCCAGGTTACACTCTGAGACCATAGGTGCCCAGACAATAAGGTTCTGTCTATCCATGCACCCAGGTTACTTTCAGGCTCCAGAGAAGGTGGGCCTACTCCAGGAACAGGAACTAGCTGCATGAGCAGCCAGTACAGCAGCAAAACTCCCACTAGGAGGATGGGTAATCTTCTGGGAGGGGTATACAAATAAATGAGAGCTGCCCCCAGGAATACCAGACTTATTCTCTGCAAAACACCAGGGATGCGGATGGTCCCAAAATCAAAGTTGGGGATAGCTGATAAAAACAGTCCCAAACCGAAAAGGGTAAGAGTTCTTCTTATGATCTTGGGAAGTAAGGTCTTTCTATCTACTCCTCTCTTCAACTTTTTGGAGTAGGCAAGTACAATAGATACTCCTACAATGAAGAGGAAGAAAGGAAAAACGAGATCTGTAGGGGTACAGCCATGCCATTTGGCATGAAGGAGGGGGCTATATACCCTGGACCATGTTCCTGGATTATTAACCAGTATCATAGCAGCTACGGTAATCCCTCTAAATACGTCTAAGGAGGCTAAGCGAGTTTGGGCCATGTGCAGTATTTCCGCTTAAGATAAAAAGAAGGGGGATTAGCTAAAAATTCCCCCTTCTATCAAAACAAAACAACAATATCTTTATAGAGGCTTATCCCCTAGAAGTGATACCTAACAAATGCTTCAATAGCCTCATATTCCGGTAATCCCAGCGAATCATAAATGCTAGCGGTCCCCTTATTTCTGTCTTCTGCCCGCTGCCAAAACTCCCTGGGGTCATTACCCGGAAACAAGGCACTATCTTTCTGGGACTGATGTTTAAATATGGCTTTACGCTTACGGTGGAGCTCTATGGGACTGATAGGAATAGCCATTTCAATTTGATCCACACTCCATTCCTGCCAAGCACCTCTGTAAAGCCATACTCTACAGTCAGTAAGCCATTCATCTCCTTCAGTTTTCATTCTCTCCAAGGCTTTGAAAATAGCTTCTAAACATACCCTATGGGTTCCATGCGGATCAGAAAGGTCTCCGGCGGCATAGATCTGGTGGGGTTGGATCTTCCTTAGTAACTCCACAATAATCTGAACATCATCTTCCCCCAAGGGCCTTTTTTTCACTTTCCCCGTTTCATAGAAGGGCATATCCAGGAAGTGCGCATTCTCATCTGGAATACCACAATACCTACAGGCTGACTTGGCTTCCCCTCTTCTGATCAGTCCTTTAATGTGTTGTATATCTGCGGTATCAGGTTGGCCTGCATTCTTAGTAGCCAGATAGTTTCGACTGTCCTGGTAGAGCTTTTCAATTTTAGATTCTCCCGCTCCTATCATATGGCTAAAATCCAGGGCAAAGTCTATAAACCTGATAGCATCATCATCAAATACGGCTATGTTACCAGAGACCTGATAGGCTACATGTACTTCATTTCCCTGGTCTACCAGTCTCAGTAGGGTTCCCCCCATGGAGATCACATCATCATCTGGGTGGGGGCTAAAAATGATCACTTTCTTAGGGAAGGGGGTAGCTCTTTCCGGCCTAAAGGTATCATCAGCTCCGGGTTTCCCCCCAGGCCATCCAGTAATGGTATGCTGGAGTTCATTGAAGATTTTGATATTAATATCATAAGCAGTTCCGTGCTGGGTGAGCAGATCTGCCATCCCATTTTCCATATAATCCTCATCTGTGAGCTTAAGGATGGGTTTATTCACCTTCTGGCAGAGCCATACCACAGCTTTTCGGATCATCTTATCACTCCACTCTGTATACTGCACCAGCCAGGGAGAATCATACCTTACCAGCTTAGCCGCAGAAGCATCATCCAGGACTATTTGGGCATTGGAGTGCTCCTGAAGGTATGTAGCCGGAATGAGTTCAGTTACGGGCCCTTCTACCGTTTTCTGGATGATAGGTGATTTTCCTTCTCCCCAAGCCATCATGATGATTTTTTTGGCTTCCATGATGGTGCCTACGCCCATGGTAATAGCTCTCCTGGGTACATTATCTTCATGGTAAAAGTCGCTGGCAGCATCTCGGATGGTAATACCATCCAGGGTGATGAGCCTGGTTTTGGATTCCAGGGTAGAACCGGGTTCATTAAACCCTATGTGTCCCGTTCTACCTATACCTAATATCTGAAGGTCTAGTCCCCCAAATTCTTTGATCTTTTGTTCATACTCCACACAGTACGCTTGTACATCCTGAATATTCAGGGTGCCATCCGGAACGTGGACTAAGTTTTTATCAATATCAATATGGTCAAACAAGTGTTCATTCATAAAGCGCACATAGCTCTGTAGGGCATCTGGTGCCATAGGGAAGTATTCATCCAGGTTGAAGGTGACTACATTCCTGAAACTAAGGCCTTCTTCCTGGTGAAGCCTAACCAGTTCTGCATATACACTGGTAGGAGTAGAACCAGTAGCCAGTCCTAGCACTGCCTGTGCTTGCTGGGCTTGTTTTTCCTTGATCAGGCCTGCAATCTGATGGGCTACCTCTTTGGAAGCTAGTCTGGAGTCTGAATAAACCTTAACGGGTGTTTTCTCAAATTTGCGATACATGTGATGTATATGATGATGGTTTTGAGTTAGCGAATATGTATGCCTAGTTCCTTGTAGGGAGCCAGGGCTTGACTGTCTGAAGGCAGTTCAGTAACCAGCGTATGTAGATGGCTAATATCTGCCACTTTATAGGGCTGTAGGGTGTCTAGTTTCTCTGATATAGCAAGCGAAATGAGGTGCTGGGAAGCTGACACTATAGCTCTCTTAACCTTGGCTTCTTCCCAGTCTATTTCTGTAATACCTCCTTCTCTGTCTACACTCCTGGTTCCTAGTATGCCCAGGTCTGCCCGTATTTCTGAAAAGGATTGGATGACCTCCAGCCCTATAGTGGCAAGGGCACTCTTAAGGAGCTTTCCCCCTGCAAAGATGATGTCTACAGTAGGGTGCTCTGCTAGTTGTTCAGCTACTGGAAGGCTGTTAGTAAAAATGGTAGCAGCTAAATCTTCTGGGAGCCTCCTAGCCAATTCCAGATTAGTAGTTCCTCCATCCATGATGATTACCTGCCCGTTCTGAATCAAACTGATGGCTTTTTCTACTATGGTAATCTTATCCTGTAGCTTATACACCTTCCTTTCCCGGTAGCTAAATGGATTAAGAGAATGAGCAACCGCCCCTCCGTGAACTTTCTTAATTTTTCCATTATCCGATAGCTCCTTAAGGTCTCTTCTTATTGTATCCTCTGACACATTTAATTGGCCACTTAGTTCTGCTGTGAGAACTTTATGGTCTAATCTGAGGGAATTAAGTATGTAGGTGAGGCGTTCTTCTTTAAGCACTTTGCGTGAGTTTGCATTAGTATGCTAGTAAATCTACATATTTATTTTTGTTTTTGCATGTTTATGCGTTTTTAAACCTAAATAAGTTCAGCATATCTGTAATTTTTCGTCCACATTTGCTAGAAATTGCGGATTTACCCTTATGTTATGCCTACTATGCGCTCTTTATCCTCATATTTATGCCTTTTTTTCCTGATTATTTCTGGCTTTTGCGGAATTCATCAGGTCTATGGGCAGATTAGGCTGGCTCCCTCCCTTTTTGAGGAGGTAGGGATGGATTCTGTTATGTTAGTTGCTGGCTTAGACTCTATTGTGAAGGAAGGCATTAACCAGCAAGCCTTTCCAGGATGTCAAGTGCTGGTAGCCAGGAAGGGGAGGGTAGTTTTTCAAAAGGCTTATGGATTCCATACCTATGACAGTCTCAGGAGGGTAAAACTGTCAGATGTGTATGATCTGGCTTCCGTAACTAAGATTACCGGACCCTTACCTATCCTTATGAAGCTGCACGGAGAGGGGAAACTTGACCTGGAAGCCGGGATGGGCACCTATTGGCCGCAACTCAAAGGGTCAAACAAAGAAAATCTTCCGCTGCGTAATGTGTTAGCGCATGATGCAGGCCTGATTCCCTACCTAGTGTTTTGGGCAGAAACGGTTAACAGAAAGCAGAAACTTAGACCTAAATATTGGCGCAGAGAATACTCAGCTAAATTTCCTGTCAAAGTATACGAGAATCTCTGGCTGAGTCAGAAGTACAAGGATAAGCTGATGTACAAGCTGATAAAAAAGTCAGATGTTGCTGAAGAGAAAACGTACAGGTATTCAGGCTTATCTTTTTTAATATATCCCGATCTCATTCAAAGGATAACAGCTGTCCCTTATGAGCAGTACCTCCAAGACAGCATATTTCAGCCTTTAGGAGTCAGACGCATGGGATATAATCCACTAAGCTTTTCAAAAAAAGCTGATATAGTCCCTACAGAGATGGATACCTATTTCAGGAATGACTTAGTACAAGGCTATGTTCATGATGAAGCAGCAGCTATGCTGGGAGGGGTCTCAGGTAACGCAGGCTTATTTGCTAATGCCGAGAGCCTGGCCAGGCTACTTCAACTCTATTTAGATGAAGGCAGTGTAAATGGTAACTCTTTAATTTCTCCCTGGTCTATAAGAGAGTTTAGTAGATACCAGTTTCCTGAAAGGGGGAATAGGAGAGGGCTGGGCTTTGATAAGCCCTTATTAGAAGAACCTGAAAAAGGCTACGCAGCTTCTGACGCTAGCCCAGAAAGTTATGGGCATTCAGGCTTTACCGGAACCTTTGTTTGGATAGACCCTACTTATGAGTTGGTCTTCGTGTTCCTTTCTAATAGAGTATATCCTAGTCGTGAGAATAGGCGGTTATATAATTTATCTATCAGGCCTAGTCTTCACCAGCAAGTGTATAAAGCCATTCAGGTGGAAGATACTACCGAATAGACTGAATGTTTAGTCAATTTTATGGCAAGTCAGTAAATTCTACTCAATAACAAAGGAATAACCTCTTGCCATATGTTTGCAAACTCAGCCTTACTAAAACCTGGCATACACGGTGGAAGTGATAGAGCCTTCTCCTTACACAGAAAGCCACTGTATAGAATCACTTCCGTGAATAGATATAAGCATATTCTCATTCTCTGTGAGAATATTGATGGAGAAGAAATGACTGAGCACTGTTTGCTGAGATTTTCTGACACCATGGAGGCCTCTTTCCGAAAGAGGAACTATGAAGGGGTGCAAGCCCAGCAATTACTTAGAGCTTGCGTTTTTGATTCTCTGGATGCGGTTAATAAACTGCAGCAAACAGCCGAGCCAGACAGTAGGTTTGCTTTTTCTGCTCAGGTTATTCTGTGGGAAAAGACCACCTGTTATGGTTTCCATGTGGGTGGGGGAATGATCATGAAAATAGACCGCAAGCAGGAAAGTTCTGTTATTAGCCATCCTCAGTCTATTTTCCATAAGCTAGCTAAAAGCGGGATTTCTATCCGGCCGTCTAGCCAAACCCTCCCCCTAAGATTTTCTTTAGTATCTGCTATTGTTCCCAACCTCCAACCTGAAAACATTCATTGGACGGGTCCATTCTCTATTCTCAGAAATGAAACTCTGATCATGATGACCCATGAGATGGAGTTTAAGCTGAGGTTTGAGGAAATCTGCCAGTCTATGAATAATGGAAAACGGAAGGAAGAAGTAATGGAACACTTTCTCCGAGCTAATCGTGCCAGTGGAAGCACAGCTGACTTAGCTTACTGTATGGGATATATTCCCTGATTTTATCTGAACATGTAGCGGAAATATTCGTTTTATGGCTGAAGCCTGTATATTTACGAGGCCCAGAAACCGTTTATGAGAAATTTCCAGTCCAGAAAGCTGAAGAAATCCTATGAGTTGGGGAAGTTCTCTCCCCTGTTCAGCAGTGATTTTCTTTCAGTCCAAAAAGCTGAAAAACAAGCTAAGGAAGATAAATTCAGTCCCATTATCTTTGACTTTGGACCGCTTCAAATTAAGGTTGCCAGGCACTTTGGCTTCTGTAAAGGCGTGGAAAATGCCATAGAGGTAGCTTATGAAACCCTTACCGCCAACCCCGGCAAGAAGGTTTATATGATCTCCGAGCTGATACATAATCCTTTTGTGAATGCAGACCTACGTCAGAAAGGCTTAACCTTTCTTAAGACTTCTAAGGGGAAGCAACTGGTATCCTGGGATGAAGTTCAAGCCGAAGATATCGTTATTACTCCTGCCTTTGGCGCTACGTTAAAGGACCAGGAATTACTTAGACAAAAAGGAGCTGTCTTTCAGGAAGTGAATGCAACCTGCAGATTTGTGGAAAATGTCTGGATGCGTGCAGATGAACTAGGGAAGAAAGGCTACACCATCATTGTTCACGGAAAGGCCAAGCACGAAGAAACCCAAGCTACCTTTTCTCACTCCAATGCCAATGCTCCTACCCTTATTCTCCTGAATATGGAGGAGGCAAAGGAGGTAGGGGAGATGATATTGAATGATGATTACAGTAAGTTTGCGGCTAAGTATGGGCAGGTAGCTTCAGAAGGATTCAATCCTGAAGTAGATTTTCAAAAAGTAGCTGTAGTAAACCAGACTACCATGCTGGCTTCAGAAACCCTAGAAGTCTCCACCTATTTCAGAGAGGTCATGCTCCAGAAGTATGGGGAGGAAAACATTGCAGAACACGCCGCCAATACACGTGATACGCTCTGCTACGCTACCAAAAACAACCAAACGGCTACCCAGCGTTTACTACAAGAACCTGCAGATTTCTCCATTATCGTGGGTGGAAGAAATAGTTCTAATACTACCCATTTAGTGGAACTCAGTGAGTTACATCTACCGACCTACTTTATTCGTTCAGAAGCTGACCTATTTGACGACGGTAGCCTCTTACATTATGACTTCAGAGCAGGTGAAGAAGAAACCATCAAAGACTTTCTGTCCAAACATGCACCTGTCTCCATCCTGATTACCAGTGGTGCCTCCTGCCCGGATGCCATCGTAGAAAAGGTGATCCAAAAGCTAGCCTCCTTAGTAGAAGGAACCAAAGCCGTGGAGGAGGTGATTCTTTCTTCGGTTTCTCAATAAGCAGCTCAGATAGATAAGGATAATTCAGCCTTAGGTCAATTTCATTGACAGAAGAATACCCCCTCAGCCTGAGGTCGATTGCATCGACCAAAAAGAACCGTCAGCGGATCCAGCAAATCTCCTCCATACTCAGCCATCACCTCTATTTTGTTTTTTCTCCCTTTATCCCCAATTTTCTTAAGAACCTAATCATATCTATGAGAAACATACCTAAGTACTGCTGCGGCTTATTACTCATTATGAGCGTAAGCCTTTATGGGCAGGAGAAAAAGAAAGAAAAGTGGGATGTCAATAACCCTCCTGGAACCTATAAAGAAGTTTCATTTGAGCTGACGGAAGGGACATGGATGAACCTGGATGTCAGTCCTGATGGTAAGCTCATCGTATTTGATCTACTGGGAGACCTATATACCCTGCCGATAGAAGGGGGAAAGGCTACCGCTATAAGGACAGGACTAGCCTTTGAGGTACAGCCTCGTTTTAGTCCTGATGGCAAACATATCCTCTTTACTTCTGATGTAGGAGGAGGTGATAATATCTGGATTGCCAAGCCAGA
>JBCCLI010000266.1:0-9082 GCA_039026975.1 Bacteroidota bacterium
GAATATCCACATTTTTATCCAAGCTAAATAGGATAGAAGTAACTACTTCTAGTCTAATTCTTCCAGGGCAAATTCCAGCATAGAGTCTATGCCGTTAGCCTCTAGTTCAGGATCCATGTCTATCCTAATATCTGGGGGGAGTCCATCTTCCACGTTGAACCCGTCTACCGTCCCTAGCTGAGTAGTAGAAACCCGGATAGTCCAGCCATTAGCTAGTTCCGTACCTGAGGGTGCCCCTCCTCCTCCTCCTGTAGTATCTCCTACTAAGGTTACATTGGGGAGTGCTTCCATCATAGTGCAGAAAAAGGTAGTCGCGCTATAACAACGTCTGTTTGTGAGGATGATCACTGGCTTAGTGTACTGCACAGGACCTTCCGGTGAGATAGAAAATCCTTTCCATTCCGTAAAGTCAGTGGGTCCAGGCCCATTTTTCTCTCTTTGGATAGCCAGGGTACGGGTAGCATCTGTAAATCTCCTTACCAAACGAAATACATTGCCCAGAGATCCACCTCCATTATTCCTCACATCAAAGATGATCCCTTTCTTATCTTGAAACTTTTGGATAACCAAGTCTATGTCATCATCTGCCAAAGGGCTGCTGAAAGAGCCGTACCTAATATAGCCTACCTCCCCAAATTCTCTTATGACAAGTGAACCTACAAACTGCTGCTCACGCTGGTAATAGTTTCTTTCCAGGACAGAGGCGTTAAAGTTTTCTGGAGAATTCAAATACCACTCCCAGTTTCTGGACAGGTTAAAAGAAGAGCGTAGATTTACATGCCCATCTCTCAGCTCAAAGAGCATATCTGCCAAGACATCAAATAGTTCCTCCTCAGAGGTATTATCTTGTATCAAGGGTCTGTACCTCAGGTAGGCATCATCCCAGTCTATGCCCTTAAAAGCAAAAAAGGAATATTCCCTATCAGCAAACTCCCATGCTTCTTCAAAAATACTGACAGGGTCATCCCCTGCTTCTTCCTCCAGGAATATCTGCTCACAACTCACCAAAGTAAGTAGCATACAACCACACAGTATCCAATATCTCATCACGGACTTTTTCATAGGTCTATAAATAAGGTAACTCCCAGGCCGTGATAGGCCACACCTAAGGCATGTATATCTTCTTCCTTAAAGTCATAAAGATTCCATTCGTAGAAAAAAGCCAGCTTATTCTCTGTTTTACGCCCTAACCGTTTCACTAAACTGATCTGAGATTGGATCTGGGTAAATACCCCTACTGGAGAAACGAAGTCATCACTTCCCTCTAGGCCTATGGAAAAACCAGGATAGCGAACAAGGTAGGAAAGAACAGGAACCTTTAGTTGATATTCTAAGGTCATCTGCTGGCGGAAAACCCTTACCTCCCTCATCCAGAATAATGAAGGTCCAACAGACCCTACAATGTCCCAGTTTCTGGCACTATTTCTAAGGGTAGAATTAAAGCGGTAAGCATATAAAAATTGGCCGTAAGCTCCCAGGTAGATTAGATTTTTAGGGTCATCTTTTCTGATCCTCCACATATAGCTAAAACCAGCATCTGAAAGTGCTCCCCATAAGGTGGATTCATCATGACTAGGGCTAGCTATGATCCCTCCTCCTCTAATAGCATACTGGAATAGATTTTTCTCACTTCTGGAAGAAACCCCTATTTGAAGCCTAGCTCCAGGACCTTGATAGGTATTCTGTGCCATCTTAGTGTCCTGGATCACATTCCATGTGCCTACAAACCCATATTGCAGGAAGCGTTCTCTTGCAAGTTTTCTGTCTAGCCGAAGCTTCTTTTTTTCTTGTCTGATTTCCTTTTTACTAAGACGAGTTTCCTGGGCTCCTGCTGTGGAGACCATTATGGGTAGCCAGAAAGATAAAAGTATGAGGGAAAGAGTAAACCGTTTACTCATGCAAAAAACATTAATTGAGGCTCAATAAACTTAGGTAAAAATTATACACCTTCCCCCATCCATGCCCTAAAAACTTTTGCCTTATCCCTGCTGACTATGATGGAATCATCCTCACAGTGGTTCAATTCCACTGTGAGCCTACCGTTAAAATAGGGGTGTATGCTGTTGATAGCCTGTATATGGGTAATGAACTGCCTATTTAAGCGGAAAAAATACGCTGGGTTTAGTGCCTCTTCTAATGTCTCCAACTTTACATCTAGTGGATGTCTTTTCCCATCCGTTTTTACTATGTAAACATTCTCATGAGCTGTAGTAAAGTAGGCTATCTCCTGGATAGTAATAGGAATGAAAACATCCTTCCCTTTCACCAGAAATCTGTCTTTATACTTAGTCTTATTAGAAACCCCCAGCAGGCTCATTACCTCCTTGAGGTCTTTACTCATCCCATTCTCTTCCTGGCGTGGAAGCATCTCCTTAAGCTTTTCTATGGCAGCACTTAATTCTGTTAGTTTGATAGGCTTAAGTAGGTAGTCTATACTTTTAACTTTAAATGCCTTGATGGCATATTCATCATAGGCAGTGGTAAATATGATAGGGCTTTTAATTTGGATTTTTTCGTAAATCTCAAAACTGAGTCCATCTGAAAGCTGGATATCAGAAAAAATAAGATCTGGAGCGGCATGTTCTTCAAACCATTCCAGTGCTCCCTTAATACTATCTAGGACAGCTAGAACCTCCACCTGGGGATCAGCCTTGTGAATAAGAGACTGCAGCCTGTCTGCAGCGGGATATTCATCTTCTATGATCAGCGCTTTCATATGTAAGAGGCTTGAAGAAGGGGAAGACTTACCTGAAAGCTCTTATCTGTATTTCTCACAGAAATAGGCTGTGCAGTTAGGAGCTGATACCGTTCTCTGATATTGTTTAACCCTACTCGGGTAGACCGTTCCAGAGAGGATTTTAGTTGCTTATTATTTGCTACTACAATCTGCTCTCCTTCTGTATAAATTTGGATGTGCAGCGGGTTTTCTTTCGAAATAATATTATGCTTAATCGCATTCTCTACTAGCAGTTGTAAGCTTAAAGCAGGTATGTGTTTCTCAAATATACCGGGGGACAGATCCTTACTGATTAATAAGTTATCCCTGAATCTAACTTTATTTAAGTACATATAGGCTTCCAGAAAGTGAAGCTCTTCTTCTATGGTAACTGTAGTCTTATTCCTGGTCTCCAGCACATAGCGGTACACATCTGATAGTCTTTCCAAATAGTGCTGAGCTGGCTCATTATCTAGCTTGATTAAGGAGGCTAAGGTATTCAGACTATTAAATAGAAAGTGTGGATCTAACTGTTTCTTCAGTGTTTCAAACTGAGAAATCAGGTGTACCCTGGCGAGCTCTTCCGTTTGCTTAATTTTTTTCTTCCACTCCTTAAGGAAGTATTTAGCTTCATATATGGAGGTGAGTAAAACAGTAGGAATAGCAGCGGTAAGGATACACGCCACTCTGAAGGGGCCCGTTTGATCTATCCTATCTGTAGCTACGAAGTTATTAATGATGAAGCCTATGAGTAAGGACATAAGAGAAGCAAAGGATAGGCAAAGGATGATTTCAATGATGAGCCTTTTTCTAACCGATTTATGATCTGGGTAGCGCTTCAGGAGGATAACGTAAATGATTCTACAGCCTTCCCAAATAAAAAAGGTAAAGAGGAGAGAAATCCCTATCTCTCGGAATATTTTCCAGCTCCCTGCCTGCCACTCTGCCCATCCCCAGTACAGGGATTCCATAACTGCTATGATAGGTATACCAATGATCCGTAGCCATTTATCCTTGAGATCCATAGGTTCTTCTCTTTGATAGACTAAAGATACTTAACTATTAGGCAGGAAATGAGAAAATTTATGATGAACCTACACTCTCCTCATTTGAATCTACATAAAGACAAGTTTAAATGAGCGCTACCAGCTCTTAGACGGGTTTATTTACCTGTTCCCCATACTTTAGGAGTACCGTTCTAATATCATCAATGGTAAATGGCTTACTTACATAATCATCCATACCTGCCTTCAAACACATCTCCTTATCTCCTTCTATGGCGTTAGCTGTCATGGCTATGATAATAGGTTGGCCGTGTGCTAAAGTAGTTTTTCTGATCATGCGAGTAGCATCTAGGCCATTCATGACAGGCATCTGCACATCCATAAATATGACATCATACTTCCCTTTCAGGACCTTATCCACCCCTATGCTTCCATTATCCGCTAACTCTATCTGGTATCCCAGTTTTTCCATCACCTTTTTAATCAGCTTCTGGTTGATCATATTATCTTCTACCACTAATATATCCATAGGATACACCTTCTCCTCCATAGATAGCTGCTGGCGATTAGTTACTTTGGGTTTATTCTTCTTGACTACTGTTTCAAACAAATCCGCTAGTATACTATACTTAATGGGCTTCAGGAGAATTTCTTCGAATAACCCCCTCTCATGTAAAGGCCCCAGCTCTGTCCCTAAGGGGCACATGAGGAAAAGAGGAGGAAGTTCTTCGTGAGAAGCTTGCAGCATTTCCGAAAAGGCTACTCCATCTACCTCAGGCATGTGTAAGTCCGTGAGAATAACATCAGGCTTTTCCTGGTGGATTTTCTCCAGGGCAGCATGGGCATGCAAAAACACTTCTGTTTCAAATCCCCATGAGGCTATCCAAGAAGATAAGGAGGACGCTTGTAGGGAATTATCTTCTACTATCCACACCTTTTTCCCATCTCCAAAGGGTGTTTTTACAGATGAAAGGTCAAAGGTATCCGTTGAAACTTTACGTGCCAGCATATCAAAACTAAAGGTAGTCCCCTCTCCCATCCTGCTTTCCACCTGGATTTCTCCTCCCATCAGTTTCACTAGTTTTTGGCTGATGGCTAATCCAAGTCCTGTACCCCCAAACTTTCTGGTAGTAGAGGCATCAACCTGCGTAAAGGCGCTGAAGAGCTTTGGAATCTTTTCCTGAGGGATCCCTATTCCGGTGTCTTTTACCTGAAACTCTATTCTCTGTATACCTTCTTGCTCAGAGGGAAGAGGAAAGGTAGAAATGTGCACGCTTCCTTTCTGGGTAAACTTTATGGCATTCCCTACCATGTTTATGAGTACCTGCCTAAGTCTGGTAATATCTCCTTCTATCTGCTGTGGAAGTTCAGGTTCCAGTCTATAGAACAGGTCTAGTCCTTTCCCTGCTGCCTGTGGACCAAACATGTCCATCACATCTTCTATACAAGCTCTTAGTTCAAAGGCCTCTTGCTCCAGCTCCATACTCCCAGACTCTATCTTAGAAAAGTCCAGGATATCATTAATGATCACCAGGAGATTTTTACAACTCGTACTAATAGTTTTTACATAATCTAACTGCTCTTCAGATAATCTGGTGGTAAGCAGGAGATCACTCATGCCTAACACTCCATTCATAGGCGTCCGGATTTCATGGCTCATATTGGCCAGAAATTCACTTTTAGCCATATTTGCAGATTCTGCCTTACTTTTGGATTTCTCCAGTTGGTCTGTTCTGTGTCTTACTAGCTGTTCTAACTCTGTATTTTGTCGGTATAGCTTGCGGTTATAACTCCTTATGATCAGAGCTATACATCCTACAAATAGAAGAATTTCCAAAATCACGGCCCACGGCTTGAGATACCAGACCTGCGCCACCATAAATATTACCTCCCTGGCAGGAGACCAAGATCCTCCTCCTGATAGCCTCGCCTGTACCTCCAAAGTATAAGTCCCATAGGGTAATCCCGGGAGGCTGATGGTGGCACTATTTTGAGGAGGGGACCAGCCAGTATTCTCATTTACTATCCTATATCTATACTCTAGCCTGTTTAGTGGAAAAGTAGAAGCAGTAAAAGTAAGATTGGCTTCATCTGAATGGGCAAGCACTGGATAGCTGGACCAACTGCTTGTGGGTAACAGGCTAACTCCATCCTGATTAGTGATATCTATGAGGTGTGGGATATTAGTAGGGATAGGAGTAGGATTCTCATAAAAGCTGTATGCAAGTCCTTCTCCCGTTACCATCCACAGACGTCCTACCTTGTCTGTCTCAAGTAACCTATAATTCAACATATCATCAGGTATTCCATCCTTCTGGTTAAACACATGAACGGTATCCTCTTTCAGCCTCACTAAGCCATCTTTCCCCGTTCCCATCCATAAGGCTCCATCAGCAGTAATCTCTAAGGATCTTATCTCCGTATCTTTAGGAAAAACACCTAGGTTAATCCTCTTTATTTCTTCGTTTTCATATTTCAGCAGACCATCTGTAGAAGCCATCCATAAGACACCGTTTTCTTCTGATTCGAGATCATGGATTTCAAACTCTAACTTAGGTATAAAAGGAAGGCTTGGGCTTATGTCTATAAACCTATCCTGAGCAGGTTCATACTGGTACAAGTAATGGGACTCTCCTACCCCAGCTGCAAATAGCTTGGTATCCTGAGCCTCTTTAGTTACTAAAATTCGTGAATGTATCCCTTTTTGCTCATTATATAACTTGATCTCCCCATTCTCTCTAATCCTAATAACTCCTTTTATAGGTCTTCTCGTAATAGCCTGACTTACCCAGGCAGAATGGTCTTTATCCACATATATATGAACTAGAGAGCCTCCACGCTTTTTAAAGCTGTATTTCTGAGTGAAACCACTAGGTCTTACAAAGAATAGTTCTGCATCAGAATTCCCTACCCATAAGCCGTTCTTTCCCACCGCCAGACTGGCTATCATCCCCCGGTAATTTCCAGCTATCTCCGAAGAGAGGATCTCACCTCCATCTAGTCTGTAGCTGATAAGCTTTCCATAAGCGGTGATTACCTCATTATCTTCCGTTATTGCCAAGGCATGGGTACTGTATCCCTTGATGCCGGCATGCCTACCAAAAAGGTATTCTTTTAAGAGAATGATGCCGGTAGCTGTCCCCACCCATACTTCATCTTCACTGCTTTGCATGAAGGTATTACCGCCACTAACAGACATGTCTACTCTGTTATTAGGGCCTAACTGATTGTGAATCTGCCGAATAAACCCTCGCCCATTTACTTTTTCTAGCTGGAGAATACCGTGGGTTTTTGTACCTATTAAATAGACATCTTCCTTTACTTGAATGAGGGATTCAATAACCACGGGAAGGGTGCAGAGCACCTGCTTTTCAAGAATTTTACTATCAGGACGCTTTTTTATTTGATAAACCTTATTGCGGTCGGCTACTACCCATCCGTCATTTCTATGAATGAAGGTTTTATGAGAATTAATGCCCACATTTAGAGGCCAAATATTAAAGGAGCTTAAATCACTCCTTAGTGAAATTATTTTTTTGTCCTTGGTTACCAGCTGGAATTCCTGCTCAGTTAGCTTATGGAGGGATATGAGTTCATGTCCGCGGAGGTTTAAAGGATAAGGGAAGTGAGACAGTTTTTGGGGTGTCAATTGGTAGAAATATTTCTTTCCCATGATTCCAAGAGCATTCTCCCCAAAAGGGAACAAGGAAAGCGCCTCATCCCCATTTATCATTCCTCCTACTTCAGATAAGAAAATCCTTTTCTGATAAAAGGTATCTACTGTAGAAGTAAATTGGTATAAGGCAGGACTGGAAAGAAACCAGATAGAACCATTAGCAGAAACCAATTGGCTGTTTGGGTGAGCATCCTGACTTAAGGGAAATACTTCTTGAAAGCTTGTCCCATCAAAACGGTACACTCCCTTTTCAGCAGAAAACCAAATAAAGCCTAAGGTATCCTGAACTATTTCATATACCTCCCCCGTTTCTTGACCTAATGATTGAGTATAATTATAAGCCCTGTATTCTTGACCATAAACAAAGGATAGGACTGCCCACAAGCAAATGCATGAAACTCTCAGATAAGACATGATTAGAAATATCCTGCATATTACTGCTTTTAGTCCATTACGTGAATTGTAATACTGGAAAACATTTCAGATGTAATATTTCCCTTCAATTTTACCCAAATGCACCCAACAAAAGCTATAGGCTTTTTTAAGGGATCCAAGTATTAGGTAAGCCCTTACTGATTACCAATGATGTACAGTCTTCTGTGGCTCTACGTATCCCCAAAATAGCTTCCCTTTTAGTGGTGAAAGGAGCTAAGGTTTCTTTCAGGTAGATACCATCAATCTCAGGCAAGAATAGAAATGGCGAACCTATTCACCTGCTATTAAAAAGCCTATGCCCAACTGATATTTTCAGCTGGGCATAGGTATTAGTTTTTATATTCGGCGTTTTATTCTTCTATGGTAGGGCAATTTACCTGTACCAAGGCTTCCGCTTCAGGTAGTTCTTCTCCGGTCAAGCCATATGATATGCTCTTATTGAGTGCCTCACAGGCTGCGCTTTGGTTATTTTGGGCAAGTAACACCAGCCCTTCATAATAAAATGAAATAGGGTTCAGGACATTTATATCCTTAGCTGCCTGTACGGCTGTAAGAGCTCTGTCATACTCTTCTGCTTTAAACAGCAGGTAGGCTATTCTATTATGGGAAGCTACTCTGAGCTTACTATTCAGGCTTTTCTCAGCCGAGACAGACAAGTCCGTTACAGCTTCATCCAAGAGTCCTAATTCTCCCTTATAGAATCCTCTGCTGTAAAAGAGGAGCACATCATCCGGGTTACAGTTTATTAAATTATCATACGCCTCTACTGTTTTAGTCAAATCTTTCTGAAGAAGTCTTAATTCTGCTATCAATGCATGCGCCTTGCAAGCTTTCTCTGGATCATTCTCTATGACCCATTCATAGTTTTTCATGGCTTCTTCATCATTCTCAAGTTGGAAATTCACATATCCCCTTTCCAGGTAGGCATTACCAAGGGTAGGACTAACCAAGGAATCTGCAATTTCTACGGTAGAAGCCCATTGAATGGCGGAAGAAAGATCCTCCGAGGCTGTTGCATAATTTCCTTTCAAAGCGTAGGTCAACCCACGTGCATAAAGGGCGTAATATTTAAACTCAGTAGGTATTACCGTGGTATCTTCCTCTGGTAGGTCCTGATAAGTTTCATCATACAGCTTAAGGCATGTATTAAAGTCTGCAATGGCAGCATCTACGCGACTTAGCTCTTTAAATTGTAGTCCCCTTTTCAGGTAGACCATATAATTACCACTGTCTTGAGCTACTTCTGCATCC
>JBCCLI010000267.1:0-9080 GCA_039026975.1 Bacteroidota bacterium
TATCCGGCTTTTTACCTGTCCAGCTTCCAGCCTGTATCTATTTTAAAAAGTAAGTTAACTCCAGGTGTAGGCACCAGTGGAATCAGGAATGCCATGGTTACCTTTCAGTTTACTATCTCTGTTTCTTTGATTATTTCTACCTTATTGATTTCAGACCAATTGACGTATTTAACGGGACTCAAGTTGGGAATAGACAAGGAGCAGGTAGTGGTGGTAAGACATGGAGAATTTCTGGAGAATCAACTGGAGGTGTTTAAAGATCAACTCACAACTCAGTCCAGTATAGAGGAAGTAAGTATAGCTGGAGGAGTTCCCCCCCGCGTATTTATGGATGATTATTTCGAGCCTGCCGCTAGCGAGGTGGTAGAGGTGGCCCTTACCTATGCCATGGCAGATGAAAACTACCTTAGATGTCTGGGCGTGGAGTTAAGAGAAGGAAGAGATTTTGATCGGGGGCGTGTGGCAGATAACCAATCTGTTATTCTCAATGAAAGAGCAGTTAGAGATCTGGGATGGGGAGATTACCGACAAGATTCTACCCTAAGTGTCCTAGGAAACCAGTTATTTTATAATGGGAGAGAGGAGCCCTACACGGTTATTGGGGTAGTGAAAGATTTCCATTATCAGTACTTGGGAGATAATATTGGTCCCTTTGCTTTGTTTAACCTGGAAAGTGAACTGTACGCCTTTGATGAAAGGATGATAGCCATCAGGTTATCAGAAAGCCTCAGCAGCGAGCAGGTCAGGACGACTTTAGAAGAAGTAGAAAGCAGTTGGCAGACGTTGGTAGGGGGAACAGGCTTTGATTATTTCTTTGTGGATGAAGCATATGCCAGTAGCTTTATGGCTGAAACTCAGCTTTCAAAGATCATGAACGTTTTCTCTTCCCTGGCTATTCTAATAGCTTGTTTGGGACTCCTGGGATTAACAGCTTTTACTACAGAACAGCGCACCAAGGAAGTAGGCATACGCAAAATTTTGGGAGCCAACCTGAATAACCTATTACTCCTACTCAGCAAGGATTTACTAAAGTGGGTAGCCTTATCACTTATTTTCGCTATTCCCATAGCATATGTAAGCATAAAGTTTTGGTTGGAAGACTTCACCTACCGTATGAGTATCTCTTGGGTTAGCTTCTTTTTCTCCATTATGCTTTGCTTAGCGGTAGCTTGGCTGACCATGATGTACCATACCTTGAAAGTAGCTAACCAGAATCCGGTGAAGGCACTTAGGTATGAGTAGGTAACTTAAGCCATCTACAAGTTTTATCACCCCAGTGGGCCTATGAATTAGAAATGTGGGACAGCCAGGGACTCTTTCCTCCTGTAGATCCCGGCTGACCTTGCAAGTAATCCGGTATATACCCAGCTTGATGATAAAAGAAATTAGGTCTTACCTGAGTATGAAGCATAAACCCCCTAAACTGATTTTCTCATAGTAGGGTAAAGGGCGTATTTACACATTAGATGATAATGATCCCAAATACGTTTCTTTCTATATGAACAAGTTCCTATTTTCCCTGATTTTCACAGGACTTTCCATTACAGCTACTACCTCCTTCGCCCAGATAGTTGAGGATGAGATTTGTAAGATAGCTTCCCATGAAGCTGCTCACCATATGAAGAGAATGGCTTCTGCTACCAGAGGCACCACTAATGAACCCTGGAGATCAGATTATGACATTTCCTACCACCGTTTTGAGTGGAAGTTAGACCCCAATGAGTTTTACATAGAAGGAACTGTAACTACCTATTTTCAGGCCATAAGGGACCAGCTTCCCGTCCTATACTTTGATCTGAATAGTAACATGACCATCAATGATATCCGTTTCAGGGGGAATAGGGTGAGTTATGAGCAGGAGGGAAATGATCTACTGAGAATAGATTTAGGAACCAATCTGGAAGCTGGAAGCATAGATTCTGTAAGTATTAGCTATGAAGGGGTGCCTACTACTACAGGCTTTGGCTCATTCTTCCAGTCTTCGAGGGCGGGGAAGCCTGTGTTATGGACGCTGTCAGAACCCTATGGCGCTAAAGAATGGTGGCCCTGTAAGCAAAGTCTGAATGACAAGATAGATTCTATTGATGTGATAATAGAAACACCCTCTACCTATCAGGCGGCTTCTAACGGCTTACTAGTGGCAGAAGAGGACTTAGGTAATGGGAATACCCTCTTCCACTGGAAGCACAGATATGCACTGACCGCCTATCTAGTAGCCTTCTCCATTACTGAGTATGTCCGATATGAAGATGAAGCATTTCTTCCTCTTAGAAATAAGTCTCTTCCCGTGCTCAACTATGTCTACCCGGATGAATTTCCATCAGTAAAAGTTCAGACGGATAAAACCATCCCCATGATCCAGCTATTTGATTCTCTATTTGGAGAATATCCATTTATAGAGGAGAAATACGGACATGCCTCCTTTGAGTGGCCAGGGGGGATGGAACATCAGACTATGAGCTTCATGGGAAATTATACTAATGGACTAATTGCCCATGAACTGGCGCACCAATGGTTTGGTAATCAGGTGACCTGCGGGAGCTGGCAGGATATCTGGCTAAATGAAGGCTTTGCGTCCTATTTGACAGCTTTGGTAGATGAGTTTGTCTTCTCAGAAACGGATTATGAATTCTGGAAGCGCTCTACCATAGATTTTGTTACCCAACAGCCGGGGGGCTCTGTCTATGTCTATGACACTACAGATATTTTTAGGATTTTCAACTCAAGGCTCACCTACCGGAAAGGCGGCTTTGTGATGCATATGCTCAGGTGGGTAGTAGGAGATGATGCTTTTTTCCAAGCTTGTAAGAACTATCTGAAAGACCCTGAACTGCGTTGGGGCTATGCCACCACACCTGACTGGCAGCGGCACTTGGAAGAGGCCAGCGGCAAAGACTTGAGTGAGTTCTTTGCAGATTGGGTGTATGGAGAAGGCTATCCCGCTTATGAGGTGAGCTGGAACCAGGATGGCCCTACCTTATTTATTACCCTGGATCAGACCACTTCCCATCCCAGTGTAGACTTTTTTGAGATGCCTGTTCCTGTAAAGGCTGTATGGGCACAGAAGGATACTATACTGGTGCTGGACCATACCCAAAAGCGGCAAACCTTTGCTGTGAACCTCGACTTTCAGGTAGAGTCTGTCCGTTTTGACACGGAAAGATGGCTGCTAGCTAAGGTAGCAGAAGTAACCGTTAGTAATGAAGACCTACTGGAGGAGGAAGACATCAGCTTATTTCCCAACCCTGCCTCTGATCAGGTGAAGCTGACATTTGGGGAAGTCCCCCCCTCAGCTACCGTTTCAGTCCTAAATTCCCTGGGCCAAGTCCTCATCAAACGGGAAGTCTTCCAGGCTCCTGAAATTACCCTGCCTATTAATAGGTATCCTGCTGGGGTCTATACCATTAGCATAGAAACTGAAGGGGCATTGATGAGTAGGAAGTTTGTGAAGGAGTAGGGAAAGAAATTCCCTGTCCCTAATCTATCGGTAATATGGTTGGGAGTATGAGTATTCAACTTTGAATTCGGGATCTCTAGTTCTATCTCCCAATAAGTCATATGGAATTCTTGTAAGGTAAATATGTTTCTCCTTTACTTGAATGTTTAGGTGTACAATTTTGCTGTTGATTTGGATGCCTAATTTTATTTCGTTTTGCGAGAATAAATAGGGCATAAGAACAAGACTCTTTTGAGACTCTATCCTTCTAGTGTGAGGATTCAAATGGTTAAGTTCACAGACCGCGTAAGAACCAAAATATTGTGAAAGTTGAATGGTAGTATGAGTGGATCCATGACAAGCTACTTCTTTCAAAATAATATCTTCTACAATTACTTGATCTTCTAGCCAGATGCTAACGGTATCATTTTCAAAGATTCTCTCGAAATAGATGGTTGTAATGTGAGGACCTTCAGATAATGGGTCTTTTAATTGAGAATAGCCGGTATTATAAATCAATAAAATGATTAAGAAAAGGGGGGTATATTTCATTGTTGAGAAGTAGGTCATTCACTTATTTACACAACTTTTCTGCCAATAAACTTCTTATCGACTCCGGGTTCACACCCATAGTCAATAAGAAGTTCAATAAGTTTTTTCTCTTCCTGATCTTGGTATTTTTCTACACCTTTGTGGGCTAATACAGCCTACATGACTTATGCTTCCCTTGTTAGAAAGTATCCAAGAGAAATTCTCTATGGCTTTCTTCACTTTTTCTTTTCCGGACTGGGCCAAACCTTTTTGCTAGGCTTTTTTGTAGCCTCTTTCACAGAAAGTCTCTCCATTACGATCCAGGATTTCAACGGCTTTTACTCCGGTGCTACCCTGGCAAGTGCTTTTCTGTTGCCCCTGGCTGGTAAATACCTGGATAAAATTAAGGTACGCTATTTCAGCCTGGGAATAGCCGTCTTAATGATTCTCTTTAGCTTATTCACAGCTACCCTTCAGTATGCATGGATGTTGGGGATCGCTCTCTTTGGATTGCGCTTTTCCGGTCAGGGGCTTATGCCGCTCACGGGAGCTACTGCTACCGCCCGCTATTTTGAAGAGGGAAGGGGGAAGGCCCTATCCCTGGTGGGCTTTGGTATTTCCCTGGGAGAATTTTTGATGCCGCTAGGCGTAACCTTTCTCATCCTGAACATCGGTTGGCGGTATACATGGTTGATTCTCGCCCTAGGAGTAGTCTGTATATTCATACCAGCCATTATTGGATTAGTCCCTCTCGGCAATAGGTACCAGCTCATACAAGAAGACGCTGATGAAGATGAGCCTACTCAGGCTACAGGTGCTACCCGTGAAGAGGTGCTGAGA
This sequence comes from Bacteroidota bacterium, assembly GCA_039026975.1. Classification (GTDB taxonomy): domain Bacteria; phylum Bacteroidota; class Bacteroidia; order J057; family J057; genus JBCBKZ01. The sequence continues at coordinate 4,808 of JBCCLI010000267.1, forward strand.
GACCCTAAGTTTTACTTATTGGCTATGGTTAATCTGTGGGTAGCCTTTTTTGTAACGGGCGTCTTCATCAATCAGAGCTTATTAGCTAGCTCCTATGGATGGTCTCTGGAACTGGTGGCTTATGCAGTAAGTATATTTGGCCTGACCAAGTTTATCTCTAATATCTTCTTCGGTAGCCTCATAGATAAATTTAGCGCAGTTCGAGTATTTAGTTATGTGCTCCTTCCCCTTATAGCAGGTTGTCTGCTCCTGATGTTTACCCAGAGTAAGGTAGCTGTGATCATATTCTTCATTTTATGTGGTATTTCCGGAAGTTTGAGTGGATTAACCGTTACTGCTATGTGGGCAGAGGTCTATGGGACTTTGCACCTAGGAGCTATCAGAAGTGCCGTTTCTACTTTTGCTGTATTCTCAGCTGCTGTGGCCCCACTAGTATTTGGGTGGGCTTTTTCAAAAGTAGATTACCTTCCTTTTAGTTGGCTTACCTTCGCTATTCTCATGCTAATCAGCACCATCATCTCTTTCATAGTCGTAAATAGGATGGGGAAATAGCCTGGGAGAAGGTGCCCTGCTAAGGTTCTGATCCTATAACCGGGTAGGGTATTTCTCATAATAACTTGTATATAAAATCGTAATCAGCTTACATTTGTAGGAATTTTGTAAGCGTTAGTCCGAAATTTTTTGACGTTGGGAGCACTTATCCGGTATATACTTTTCGCCCTACTGATATTGGTAGGATGTAAGTCACAAAAAGAACCAGCCAATATGGCCTCAGAGTCTTCAGGAGTATCTACCAAAAAAAGGATAGGAGAAAAACCTCAACTAACTATCAAGCGGTCGTCTATAGCTAAAGGGCAAGTTAGGGTTAGGGGGTTGTGGGGAAACAGGGCATCAGTAGAGTCTAATGATCAGCAGTATTTTGAGGTGATTGATATGATGGGAATGGGAGAAACTGTCAGGATACAGCCTCCCAAAGAAGGAGAAGCTCTATTAGTTAGCCTGGATCAGCCTGGCATTCACCAAGCAGGAACAACACAAACCATAGATGTCGTCTTTGTACCGGGAGAGGAGGGTACCAGTCGGTCTTGCCGACTCATTAAGATAGTAGAATAATTAGCTAAACCATTTTCAACACGACTCTTCTCTATTTTCAATTTTAAGTACCGTATTCATGCTGAAAAAACTCTTGGGATTACATCCTGTAGTGTGGATTTTATTGCCTTCCCTCTTTGCCACCTACATATTCACCATCATTGGGAAGTCTCCTGAAAAAACGGAGTACAACAGTAAGCACATCAGTAAATGGGATATCCCTTTTGACAGGAAGTTTAGAAAATCCCTTAGCACCCCTGATGATCCTAATGGTAGGGCCAACTTTGACCTATTAAGAATGAAAGATCCTATTACTGGGATGATTCCCCTGGACATCAGGAATAAAGAATTGGCTTTTGCTAGTAGACAGGCCGCCAATAATAGAGGAAGAGCTACCAGGGCCTTACCTAATTTTAGCTTTGTCCAGAGAGGGCCTTTCAATGTTGGGGGAAGGACCCGAGCTGCCGCCCTTGATATTAGTGATCCCGGCTTTAACACCATATTAGCTGGAGGTGTTTCTGGCGGTATGTGGAGATCTACTGACGGAGGAGACTCATGGGTACGTACTACCCGCACAGACCAGTTCCCCTCCGTAGTGAGCTTGATGCAGGATACCCGCTCAGGTAGACAAAATACCTGGTATTATGGAACGGGTGAAATCAGGGGTAACTCCGCAGATGGAAACGGAGGAGCATTTTACAGAGGAGATGGCATATATAAGTCCACAAATGGCGGACAAAGTTGGGCGGTAATTCCTTCTACCAGCACAGGAGATATAACCACTACAGATAATCCTGTTAGGTACGTAAACTCTATGGCTATAGATGTCACTAATACCAGTCAGGATGAGGTGTATGCTGCTGTTATTGATGGGATCATCAGAAGTACAAATGGCTTTGATACCTATGAGTTTGTGCTTGGGACTCCTGATAACATAAGTCTATTTACAGAAGTAGCCATTACCAGCACGGGAAGGGTATATGCGACTATTTCAGATGATAATGGAAATAATGATGACATAGGGATCTGGACCTCCTCTAATGGAATTAACTGGCAGGAGATCGAAGTTCCTACCGGCGTACCTACCAGGCGGTATGAAAGAACCACTATCGGGATAAGCCCGAGCAATGAAAACATTGTATATTTCCTCAGAACGGATGGAGATGACCACTATCTCATGCGGTATAATGCTGCTAACGGGAGTATAGAAAACAGATCTAGCGCCTTACCCGCCCAGGGCGGGGAGGTCGGCGATTTTACTACCCAAGGCTCTTATGACCAGTTTGTCACCGTCCACCCTGATAATAGCGACATTGTATATTTAGGGGGTGCTAACCTCTGGCGCTCCACCAATGGATTTTCTAATGAGAATGCCACAGACTGGATAGGGGGATACTCAGAATTTAGGAATGATAATGGAGGATTGGGTTTGTATAATAACCACCATCCTGATCAGCATGCAGTTATATTCTATCCTAATGATAGCCGTAGGATGTTGTCGGTTCATGATGGAGGGGTGAGCAGGACGGAAAATAACCGTAGGCAGGTGACTTCTGATGTGCGTGATGAGAATAATAGAAAGGTAGATGAAGTAACTGTCATCTGGGATGACCTAAATAGCGGATATCTGACTACCCAGTTTTACGCCATAGGGATGGAAGAAAATACGGCGGGAGATCCCATTTTGGTAGGAGGGATGCAGGATAATTCCACCTTTGCCGTGTTTGGAGGAGATACCCAAGAGGACTGGATAGATTTGTTTGGGGGAGATGGAGCCTTTTGTGAGATTACCTATAATTCTATCCTGGTTTCTGCCCAGGTAGGGCAGATGGGAAGGTATGCATTTGAGGAAGAATCAGGAGAATTTATTGGCTTTTCTAGCATCAGCCCACCTGAAGGAGGGGACGGCCCCTTCTTATTCATTAATCCCTTCTTGGCAGATCCCATCCAGCCTAACAAGGTATTTGTGGCAGGGCGAGAAGTGATTTACTATACCCTGGATATAAGAGATAATCCTGAAGAGGAGGAGTGGCTCACCATGGGAGAAAACGCCTTACAAGGGGCGGGAAATGTCTCAGCTTTTGCTGCTGCCACTCAAATAGCCCATAGATTATATGTAGGCACCTCCTCTGGGAGAATATTCAGGATAGAGGACTCTAACAGGCCTGATGTATTTACAGATATTACTGCTTCTAACCTTCCTTCTGGCTATGTGAATAACCTGGCAGTGGACCCACGTAATGGGGATCATGTATTTGCGGTATATTCAAATTATGGTGTGCTTTCCGTGTTTGAATCTACTGATGGAGGCGAAAGGTGGACCCCCGTTTCTGGAAATCTGGAAGAGAATCCTGATGGATCTGGAACAGGTCCTTCTATCAGGTGGATGGAAATTCTCCCTAATGGAGAAGGCAATATTTACCTGCTAGGAACCAGCGTAGGCTTATATGCTACAGAGGAGCTAAATGGAATGAATACGGTATGGGAACAGGTGGGAGAGAATAGCTTAGGTAATGTGGTAGTGGACATGATAGAAGTGCGGCCTGTGGACGGTACCGTAACCGTGGGGACGCATGGAAATGGCGTCTATCAGGCCCAGGTAGAAACACCCTTATATGCTAACATTTTCATGACTAGCCTTCCCTGTGGAAATAACCAGATTCAGCTCCTAGGAAACCAGGCAGATGATGCTGCTAATGTAAACTTTCAGTATGAGTGGTTAGTAAATGGAACTGCTACTAATGTTACCTCTCCTGGACTTATTACTAATGGACAAGCATCTAGGGTTCAACTGCGCCTAAGAGACCTACTGTCAGGCCAGACAGCCCTTTCAAACTTTATAGACATACAGTATATCTATGATGACTTCTGTGAGGGCGGAAATATCACCACCAGCAATGAAGCACAAATTGTATTCTCAGAAGAAGTAAAGGTATATCCTAATCCTAGCCGGGGAGAGGTGACAGTAGAATTAACAGAGCTATTCTCCAGAGGCGCTGACTTCAGCCTGAGAGATTTGCAAGGGAGATTGCTACAAAGGCAAGAAGTCCCTCCGGGAAATGAGGTAAAGCTAGACCTGAGTGCTTATCCTGCAGGCACTTATGTATTGTCACTTCAAAAGGACAATAATAGAGTGGTGAAAAGAATTATTAGAGCTGATTAAGCCTTCTAAATAGGAGAA
>JBCCLI010000268.1:0-9079 GCA_039026975.1 Bacteroidota bacterium
CAGCTTACCCCTAACTATTTCTATTATCTCTCCCCCACATCAAACTCCTTCTCAGGTTATCAACGTACTTAGTCTTTGACATCCTGAGTAGGGATACGGTAAATGCTGCTTTACGCACGGCAATAGAAGTCTTAGCCTTCACAGTAATGGTCCTTGTATCCAGAGAAATCATAGCCTCTCCAGAACGAGATTCTATTTCAAAGGAAACCACACTTTCATCAGAAATAACTACAGGTCTAACCGTTAAAGAATGAGGAGCTACGGGCGTAATAGCAAAGGTAGCAGAATTAGGGAACATAATGGGACCCCCACAAGAAAGACTGTAAGCAGTAGAGCCTGTAGGCGTAGCCACAATGATCCCATCCCCCCAATAACTGTTCAAAAACTCTCCATTAATGTAGGTATGGACGGTGATCATCTCATTGGTATTGCTCTTGTGAATGGTAAAATCATTAATCCCAAAATTATCAGCCCCAAACATCCCAGGGGGATCTGACACCACTGTAAGAAGGGATCTATGGTCTATTTTATAATGATCCTGAAGTAGCTCTTCTGTAGCTGAAAGTAAATGATGCTGAGAGATGCTGGTTAGGTAGCCTAGTCTGCCAAAGTTTACCCCCATAATGGGTTTACCTAGCCTCCCACAGAATCTTACCGCCTCTAATACTGTCCCATCTCCACCAAAGCAATACAGGAACTTACAGGATTTCACTTCTTCTCTGGAGGTAAAAACAGACTCTCCTGAAAAGTTAAAAGCTTCACGGTAGTACTCACTCAGCTGCTGCGCATAGGCATGATAAATGGTATAGGTAATTTTCCGCTTTTTTAGGTATTCAAAAAAGCGAGTGAGTACACTAAGGTCCGTATTATCGGTTATTCTCCCGAAAATGGCAATCTTCATGCAGCTGTGAATAAGGGGCGCAAATTAACATATCCTGCTAATAAACAAACCGCACTATCTAATAGGAAACTTACTGTGGAAATAGATTCCCCCCTGGCCCAGGTGATTCCTGGCATACTCTATCCTGACCAGTCGGTCATAAATAGTAATGAAGTTTATGCCCACCCCATAACCAGTCAGCCAGGTATTTTTTAGGAAAGTATCTTGGTTGGAGATGGTATTATCCTGTACATACCCATTATCCACAAAGGCGGTTACATACAGCCCAAACGGCATATCCTGAAACCTTTTAAAAGGGATCTGCTTTATGTGAATAATCTTCCTGGGGACTATGGCATACTTTATTTCCGCCTTGGTTAGCTGGGTGTAGGAGCCATCTATGGCATAGGGCTGGTATCCCCTAAGGTTGGAGCTGGTGCCTGGAAAGTCAACTCTTCCTATGCCTATAGCATTTTTTTCATAGAAGGGAACATCCCGTCCAAAAGTAAATGTATGCTGGGTACCATAAGCAAAAAATAAACGCTTACTCAGCGGCACATAGTCTGCCCACGAAAATCCGGCCTTTGAAAAAGTAGTGGTAGAAACACCAGGAATTCCACTATGACGAAAGTATGCCCTGAATACATGCCCATCCAAAGGGTAGGTACGCAAGTCTGTTTTATCTGTAGTCCACCCTAATACGATGGTAGGATAGTGCTCACGGCCACGCTGGTTAGTTAAGAAGCTTTCTGAGAAGGCATAAATGCTATCCGAGAAGGAACGGTCTTTATACTGTACATAGCCCAGTATGCTATTATAGAGAGAAAAGCGATGCCTGATACCTGCCGTCAGCACATGTGTCCTTTGGAGAGGTTCATTTTCAATCCTTCCCCATAACACCTTTGCATCATTAGTCCCATAGATAATTTCATTTCGGCTAAGGTAGCGGAGCCCAAGCAGGAGGTCTGTGTAATTAGAGAATGTCCCAGGCCGGATGTAGTCTATGGCTAGACGGTCCGTAAATCCCATCAACCCAAAAAAATCTAAAGACTCATTATTTCCAGTTAAGTTTCTCCAGCCTACTTTAGCTCCGTAAGAAATTCTATGGAGATCCCCATCCAGGATAGTATTTATCAGGTCATATGAGTTCCTTTCTTCTACTCTTACCTGAGGGGCGGGAAAAATGTACCACCTTTCTTTTACTGAAATAAACACAAACAGATTTCCCTCCAGCACATCATGGTTAATACTTACCTCATTGAAAAGGCCAAGGTTATAAATATTCTGCTGACTTCTGGCTATGTGCCCCTCCACATTATTTAGGGTCAGGGTATCTCCCCTGCTAAAGGTCAGTTCCCGCAAAATCACCTTTGGCTTGGTCTTTTTATTGCCCATGACAGATATGATCTGCACTGCCACCCGCATACTTGCATCAGGGACAGGATCACCAGGATCTGTTTCAGGCGAAGTGGCTCCCACCACTTGGGGGAACATTATGCAAATGAGCATGACACAGATAAAACTGGTTATCTTCAAAACGGGGATCCTACACATCCAAAACCTTATATTACTACTTCTCTATATAAATTAGGAAAGTTGATGGGAAAATCATAGACATAACGAGAGGAACCCTTATATCCGTTTATCACATATCCAAATAATTCAGTAATGCGTCCAGATTTTTCTGGTAATCAATAAGTTGGGGGGTACGATGGAAAGTCTCTATTACATGATAATCAAAGCGTTCAAAGCTGGCCACTACGCGGGAAAGGTCTTCTACGTTAAGTTTTAAGGTAGCTATAAAGCCTGAATCATCCGGTTTACTGGAGAGGTATAGGCTTAAAATTTTGGCATCAGTAGATTCCACAATTCTCCCTATTTCAGATAATACATAGCCATTTTGGGGGATTTCTACCACCATTACTCCTCCCGGCTCCTGAATAGAGAATAATTTTTCCAGGAAGTTTAACACGTCCCTGATGGTTATGATCCCCTGGAACAGGTCATTAGTGTCTAATACTGCCAGTACTTCTAGCTTGAGGGTACTCATGATACGTATAGCCTCGTATATGTGCTTATCCTCATAAATGGCTGCACTTTCCCATCCTCCTACCCTTATCTGTGCTATACTGAGTGAAAGGTCTGTAGTTTCCAGGATATCATCCTCTGTAACCATGCCTATATATCTTCCCTCGTCTACTATGGGAAGCTGGGAGACTTTAAACTCATTCATCCAGTCAAGGGCTCTGCCCGCAGCGTCAGTGGATTTTACTGAAGGTACGGTATCAGATATGAATTCACGTGCTATCATGGAGTGGTTACTTTAACATGCTTATTCAGGAAGTCTCTTAAGTATTGATTAAATACCTCTGGATGTTCCATCATGGGCGCATGTCCACACTTATCTATGAACCTCAGTTCTGTATCAGGAATGAGCTTATCAAATTCATGTGCAACATGCGGTGGGGTAATATTATCATTTAAGCCCCAAATGAGTAGCGTAGGTACGTGTATTCTGTTTAAATCGTCTCGCATATTGTGCCGCTGGGCGGATCTAGCAATCTTTAAGACTCTAAGCGTTTTATAATTATCATTAACTATTCCAAAAACATCATCTATTAAGGGCTTAGTAGCTACCTTAGGAGAATAGAAGGTATAAGCTACTCTTTCAGCCACATACTCATAGGAACCCCTTCTGGGGAATCCTGTTCCCATACCGGACTCAAATAGTCCCGAGCTAGCCGTAAGTATTAAGGATTCTACCTTCTCCGGTCTTTTGAGGGTGTACACTAAAGCAATGTGCCCCCCAAGTGAATTTCCTAAAAGCGTAGCCTTATCAATTCCTTTATAGTCTACAAACTCTTCAATGTATTGAGTATATCCCTCTACGGAAGATTTGACCTTAGTCTGTTCATAGATAGGGATAATCGGAATGATGACCTTATAGTGAGTGGAAAAGGCTTCAAATACGTCTCTAAAATTACTCAGTGCACCAAAGAGTCCGTGTAATAGGAGTAAAACAGGTCCATTGCCTTTTTCTATATACTTAAATCCTTGTTCAGATTGTACAGTAGGATTCATATTTCCAGATTAAAGTAACATAAGCCTGCAATTTATCAGTCATTTTGCCCTGCTCCAAAAACTCTTTCATCAAAGGGACAATTTCTCGCTTATTCTCTTATCTAACGGAACTGAATCAGCCGTATACCCCCTCTCTATGAGGCATACCATTTACAGGTTTACATAAAGGTAACGTGGACACACTGCACATGGTTTGTCAGTAGGGGGAAGATCCTACCGAATGGCCCTTGGCTTTTCTGAATCTGTAGGAGCAGGGGCTTCCTGAGTGTCCCCTTGCTGGTCTTCTTCTGGTGGGGGAACAAACTCTTTCCCATATTTTTGTATTTGCTCATTAGCTGCTTTCAAGGCTTTCGGAATAAGCCCTAAGGTATAGCGCGCAAAATTTTGTACATATCCGTAGGTGATAGATCCTTTAGCATTCTCCTGAGAGGGAAATCCTACAAAGCTTAACGCAAATAACACTAATGAAAGAGCGATGGTAGCCATAGTCCCTCCGAAAATAGCGCCTAATGCCTTATCTATCCCTATGTTGATCTTGGAAAGTGTATCTGTCAGCAGCCTTAATATGGAAGAAACGAGAATGTAGCCCACTACAAATGCGGTAACAAAACTTAAGAAAGCTAAGCCTTCAGGCGATAATTTAATATCCATGCCTAAATAAATACTCTCTACCCAAAACCTAAACCTGAAGCCGAAAATGACAGCTACTACTACTGATATGACCGTAGTGGAAATCCCAAATAATCCTTTTGAAGATCCACGTATCATCCCAAATAGAATGACGCCAATAATAATTAGGTCCAGGGGGTTGACCACATAAGTATCTTCCACGATGCGTGCATTAAAAGTTCAATGTTACCTGAAAATATCAGGATAGAATTTCTTTCACTAGTTTAGAAATCATTTTCCCGTCTGCCTTTCCGGCCAATGCTTTAGTAGCCTGCCCCATTACCCTTCCCATGTCTTTCATGCTGCTGGCACCTGTTTGGGTGATAATCTCTTGTACTTTTGACTTCACGTCCTCTTCTGACAATTGCTTAGGGAGATACTGTTCAATGACAGCCAGCTCCTCTTTTTCTATCAAGGCCAGGTCTTCTCTTCCATTCTTTTCATACTGCTCCAGAGAGTCTTTCCGCTGCTTAGCTTGTTTCATTAGCAATTTCAGCTCCTCCTCTTCACTCAGGGCTGCTCCCTTCCTTCCTTCAGCGGTTTCCAGTACAAGTATAGCTGACTTTATAGCTCTTAATGTCCTTAGCGCGGCTTGATCCTTTGCTTTCATAGCCGCTTTCATATTTTGATTAATAGTGTCTTTTAATCCCATTCCAGCTTACAGTAATTTCATTTGTGTATAAAGGTAAAGAGAAATTGCCTAGAGAACAGATAACATATCCGCAGGCCTGGTTTCTTCATTAAAGCTTTTTACTCTTTTGCCACTAGCATCATATATGATGATGCCTGGCACCACTGTATAGCCAAAATACGTATCAAACATATAGTCTACATCCCTGAGGACAGTGATGTGCTTTAATCCTGAATTTTTAAAGTACTGATTGTAAAACGCTATGGTAGGTCCCTGTGTTTCCGTAGTTACCCATACAAACTGTAAATCATCTAACTGATCAGAAGCCTCTGTAATCCACTCAGCTTGAGTAGCGCAATGATCACAATAGGGGTCAAAAAATACAAAGACTGTCCCTTTCCCAGCTAATAATTCTGTTTTAGAAAACATATTCCCTTCAAGATCCAGGAAGGAAAAGTCAGGTAAATCTTTACTCTGTGCCAAGGCTGCCAAGTTAAGGCCTATCAGTACTGCAAATATTCCCAGAAGTTTTTTCATATTCATTCTTTGGTAAATCAATTACAAAGTACGCATTTTGGAGGAAAGAGGTTTATATTAAGCCCCCAATATATAAACTCTGACAAGTTTTGCGTTGGTATGTCACTTTCTCTTTAGTTCTGATCAGGTAGCCCAATTCTCATTTCCCATGTTTATAGAGATAAATTCTCACAATCGTAAGAGTGGTTGGTTGGAGGTAGTATGTGGCAGTATGTTCTCTGGTAAAACAGAAGAACTCATTAGAAGGATACGCAGGGCACAAATAGCTAACCAGCGGGTGATGATCTTCAAACCCATCATTGATAATAGGTATAGCAAGACGGAAATTGTTTCTCACGATAGAAACTCCATCATATCTACTCCGGTGGAGAATGCTATGCTCATCCTGGATATGGTAGATAATGCGGAAGTGGTAGGCATAGATGAGGCCCAGTTTTTTGATAAAGGTCTGGTGGGGGTGGTAAGGACCTTAGCTAACCAGGGCCTGAGGGTGATAGTAGCCGGACTGGACATGGACTATACTGGAAAACCTTTTGGCGTGATGCCTGACCTGCTAGCCCAGGCTGAGTTCATCACTAAGGTACATGCCATCTGTCAGGTGTGTGGGAGCCTGGCCAATTTTTCCTACCGCTTGAATAAGGACATCTCAGACCAGGTACTAGTGGGGGAGAAAAGCAGTTATGAGCCCCGATGCAGGCGCTGCTTTAACATGGGGGAGGAAGCTGTTTCTCCTTCCAAAGAAACCCTTAACCAACAGCAGACTCGCTAAACTTCCTCCAGGAGTTTAGTTAAAAAGGCATCTGTCTCTTCTACAAACTGATCATAATATTTCCCGGTTCCCGGACCATAGAATCCCGTATGTATCTTTCTGATTCTTCCTTGCCTATCCATAAAAATAGAGGTGGGAAAGGACATGATATGGTTTAGCATAGGCAAGGTTTCCGCCGCCTGGGTTTTACTGGAAGTACCCGCTATTAAGGTGTGGTAGTCAAGCCCAAAATGATCTTTCAGCCTTTTCACACTCTTACTGGCCTGTTCAAACCCCTTGGCACGCTCATAAGCCAGCGCAACTATTTCTAAGCCCTGCTCATGGAATTTCTCATGGTACTTAGCAAAGAGCTTAGTCTCATCCATGCAGTTAGGGCACCAGGAACCCATAATTTGTACTACCACTACCTTACCCTGGAAAACGGGATCCTCCAGGGAAACCATATTGCTATCTAAATCAGGAAAGCTGAAGCTGATTTTTTCATACCCAGGCTTTAGATAGGTAAGGACATTAGGATCTCTGAGTTCAAACTCCTCATTTAATTTTCCTATCCAAGGTTCTTCCCAGTGGGTCCCGGAGTAAAATACCCCTGCCAGCTGCCCTTCTTCATCTTTCCCTGCCAGGAAGAGAAAAGCATGATCTCCATCAAAACAGCTAAGCTTTAAACTATCTCCCTCTGCTACCCCCTCAAGGAAGCGGTAGTCTCCTGTTTCTGTCAAGAAGGTACCTGTTACCCTCTTCCCCTCTTGCTGAAAAATACCCACTGCAGGTGAACGACCCTCCGGGTCTTCTGGGCTAAAATACGTTTCCCACCTCCCAGCTATCTCGTTTTCAGCCAAAGACGCTTCCGTCTGAAAACGCGCTTCTATTCCCTGTATCCCTACAAAAGGAATTTGGTAGTCCTTACTTCTGGAATAGTTATAAAAGGTTCCTTCCCATCTTCCATTCCCGGTAATCACTCCCTTCATCTCAGTATCAAAAATGGCCATTCTCACACTTAAGGAATCCCCCTCCATACTCACACTTTCTACCGCTAAGGTTTCCTCTCCATTTACCAGCAAAGCCGTATACTGATCTTCCCCCTTGGACTGTATTTGGATAATAGTGGGTAGGGTAGCCTTGCCCAGATTAAAAGAAACCTGCCACGTCCCAGTAGGATCTACGCTTTCAGGCTCAGCCGGCTGGCAGGCCACTAAAGCCAACAGTAAAATGTGTAGGAGAATGGTGTATGTTTTCATAGCAAGGAAGTTAGAAGATACTTGGAGGGATTAAGGTAAACATCCCTAAAATAGGCATCGCTTGAACTAATAGCATGAATAATGCCATCAAGTTATGTAAATAAAGTGTATTGACCCGATTAATTACAGCTAGGAAGAAGGGTTAGAAAAGAAAGTAGAGAACCATATTCCGTTCAGACACAAAATATGTGATAGTGGAAACAGTATTTTCAAGTTTACTGAAAATGGCTTCCGGTGAGATTATTTGGAGAATAAGTATCCTAAGTGCTAAAGAATGCTAAGACTTTATGCTTAAGGAGTGAGAAAGTTTCCCACTCCTACTTTTACATCTACTCTTTAGTTCCTTTTGCATAGTGATACGAGTTTCCAAGGATAAATTTAGCTACCTCAAACTCCTCCTGGTCCCTGGGAGCGTACATCATGATAATATTGGGAGGAAGAAACCCTCTTCTTATGAGCGGATGCCATTCTCCCCAACCTTTATTGATAATTACTTTTGCATCATCTTCAGGAAGTCCTAGATGCATGCTATAATCTGGATGTGGATGAAAATGGGCAAACTCAGTTCCAATCATGAAAGCATTACAGCTTTTACAAGTATGCTCTTCTTCCATACACATAGCAATGGCCCCCGGCACTGAAACCCCACTTGGCTTTCTCTCAATATGGCCTAACTGAAAAGCCCAGTCCATTAACTTCTTTATGTGAGAAAGCTCTTCAGGCTGCTGGTTTAACTGCGTATGTGGATTGGTATTAGTTGTTTGAGGACGGTCCCCCTTCCTGGTAGGGAGGCTATCTAAGGTTAGTTGGTTCTCCATAGTCATTTTTTCTTTCTGCTTATTGGATAGTATTGATTCAGAGGCAATTAGACATGCCAACATGATCAGTAATCCATTCCCTATTCTGTTAATTCTCAACCTATCTTCTTTCTGTGTAACATTTACGAGGTCCTGTTAATCTAGGCCATAGATTTTAGTGCTAATACTCGCAGGTAATAGGTATTACCCATGACCATACAAAGATCTACTGGAAGTCTCTTCAAAAAAATAAAGTAGTTTAAGAAATTATCTTTCCTTTCTGCTGCGCAGCATACTCAAGAATTCAGGTGTGATACCGATATAACTCGCAATGTGTTTTTGCGATATTCGCTGGGCTAAGTCAGGGTATCTTTTTAAAAAATGGTTGTACCGTTCCTCTGCGGTAAAGGAAAGGTTTTGTACAATTCTATTCTCGTGGGAGAACATGGTGTTGCGGAATAAAATTCTTGTGTAAGC
>JBCCLI010000269.1:0-9048 GCA_039026975.1 Bacteroidota bacterium
AAAAAGGCCAGGATGTAGGCATTTCAGGCTCAAGCTTTAGAGAAGAGTTAAGGAAGAAATATGGAAGCTGATCAGTTTTCATATGAAGTAACCTTAGATGCTGCAGAAGAAATAGATCAGGCTATCTCATACTATGACCTACAATTTAGTAGCGGGGCAGCTGACTTTCTCACGGCTTTCGATGATACTATCCTTCGAATTCTAAAGATGCCAGAAGCTCGTAAAAGGAGATCATCAAAAGATCCAGATATTAGAGGCCAACAATTAGTTGCCCAAAAAGGCAACAGTAGCTATGCTAAGAAATTCCCTTACCTCTTAATCTATAAAGTCTATCTAGCGGAAAAAAATAGTGATCTTCCAGCTATGGCCTTTTAGCAGTTCTCTCCCGATTAAAGATCAACTTTAGGTTTCCCAATTTTAACTCCAAGAAGATTTATTTGGTCCAGAGCTTGACTTTAAGTGAGAATTTTTTCACATTTAAAGTGTGAATAATTTCACACTAAGCTAATAACTATGTCTGCATCAGATTTTAGTCATCTTTCCAAAAGGGAAAAACAGATCATGGACATTCTCTACAGAGAGGGTTCATTAAGTGCGCAGGAGATCATGGAAAAACTTCCAGACCCTCCTGGCTATGCAACTGTCAGAAAGCTACTCGGTATTTTAGAAGACAAAGGCCAGGTCATTCACAGCAAATCTGGAAGGCAATTCATTTATGAGCCCAGGAATTCCAGAGAACAGGTGAAAGGGAAAAACCTGAAACATGTACTCTCTACCTTTTTTAAGGGGTCCATATCTGAGGCAGTAGCTACCTTTTTGGATCAATCTGATCAGCAGATTTCAGAAGAAGAACTTGAAGAACTGGATGCCCTTATCCGGCAAGCCAGAAAGAAAAAGTAACAACACCTCATCCATTTAATACCAAATCGCATGGACTTATTCATTGAAATCTCTTTCAAAAGCCTGTTTATCTCAGCTATCGGATGTGGATTGTGTTGGCTACTCAGAAAAGAGTCCGCTTACATCCGTCATTGGATGATCAGCCTAACGGCTGTAGGATTGTTACTCCTACCAGTCGTTACTGTGCTGGGGCCCAGTCTTCCCCTTATTCCGGAAGAGGCCCTTCCTGAAGTATTTACTTCTACTGTAGAAACGTCTGAGTCGGTACCAGTTGTGATTGGTAAGGATGCACCCATAGTTTCAGCAGAAAAGCCTACCACTGTTTCCTCTACCTATCAAGAGGTTGAATCTCAGGCCCAGCCTATTCCCATTTTTAGCATACTTGCTATCGCTTGGGCATTAGGGGCTTTCCTTTTGCTGACTAAAATGATGCTGGGTATTTGGAGAATCCATCAGATTAGCCAAAAGGCTAACCCTATTCGTTTGCCCTTTCTCTCTGAGAATACCCCATACGGGAAGACGCCACTTAAAGTAAGTACTGAAGTCCATTCTCCTATGACCTGGGGGATATTCAAACCAGAAATTCTCCTCCCCACCTCTACACTGAAGCTGAGTGAGAACGAGTTACAGACCATTCTTTTACATGAGTGGACACACATTCAACGTAAGGATTACCTACTTCACCTATTATGCCTGATGGCTACCAGTCTTCACTGGATAAACCCATTTGCCTGGATACTCAAGAAAAGGCACGTCATTGAACGTGAGAAAGCCTGTGATGAACAGATGATCAGAGGTGGAAAGCCAGTCCCTGAATATGCAGCCCAACTGGTTTCCGTAGCCAGAAAACTCACAAGACCTTCCTCCTTGCAGGATCATGTAGCCATTCAAATGGCAAAAGGTCCTCAAATTAAGCAAAGAGTCGTAGCGCTCATTAATGATAATCCAGCTATTCCGCTACCATCGAGAAGGATGTTGGCCAATTATGGGCTGTTGTTTGCGTGCTGGATCCCCTTACTGGCAGCTATTAGTCCGGTTTCTCCAGCAAAAGAAATACCCATTCTCCAGGAAGCAATAGAGCAGGCAGCAGCTGAGACCCCCTTCCAGATATTTGAAAATCCACAGCTTTTAAATGAGTCTCAAGCGGCACTACCTACGGAACAAGCTCACCCTTTGGAAAGAATAGACAATCAACCCCAGCTTGAAGTAGCTTCTCTGGATGTCCGTAGTATCGAAGTAAGTCCTGTAGCAGTTAAGATAGAAGTTACAGAAGAATCCAGTGGACTAGCTCCTTCTCTGCTTAAGTCCGGGAAAGCGCTCAAGTGGACTAATGGGAATTACGAATACCAGTTGTGGACTTATGGAAATATTCAGTCTATTTCCAGTCCTCCTTACGTGAAATTTGAAAAGGCAGATGATATACTGGTGGTGACCCAGCGAAAAAAGGGGAAACATGAAAATTCTATCAAACTCATCCTAAGCCCAGCACCATATGATGGGAATCTTATCCAATCTTATATGGCTGGCAATCCCAACTCATTCTCATGGCATCCTAAGGGAGATGTGTTAGAACTATGGTACAAGGAAGGAAAATGGGTTTTCTTGGCAAGAGGAACCACCAAAGAGTCCAGGAAGATTTTACCTATGGTGGCAGAAAAATTACAAACTGAGAAGAATTGGGTTAACCGGGATACAAATCCTAGCTGGTGGGAAATCATTCAAGAGAATATTCACATAAAGGGAGATAGATTTTATCAACAAGATAAAGAAGAGCTCTCAACTAAGTTAGAAAAAGCAGGTCTACCTTCATACAACACTGCGGTAGCCACTAACTTAGCCTCCCTTCCTGTGCTTACTGATGCATTTGAGATAAGTCAGATAGGAGCGGAAACATTTATTGGAAAAAATGCTCCTACCCAAACGAGCAGTGGATTTAACAACCCCAAGAAGTATTTGGACGGATTAGAAGGGAAGGGAACTACTTTCGGAACAGCCCTTACCTATTCTGGCACTAAGATTAAAGTTAACCAACTACATTTCCATATTCGACATAATGGTTACAAGCGTATCTCATTTGAGGCAAACCTCTATGAAATAAAAGGAGGACGTGTAACCGGAAGAATAAATCCCTCGCCTATACTCTTTGATGTCGAGAACATTAAAAATTGGGTAACAGCTGGCTTAAGCTCACCCGTAACTATTTCCTCTGATGTATTAGTTACCCTTAAAGTCGTAGATGGTGAGGCCAAGGGAAGGTCTGCAGGGCTATTTCTATCTCATGACGACTCATCCTATGCATCCATGGAAGATCTGACAGGGCAGAAGGATTGGGGAATTTGGGAAGGAAATTTCTCCTTTTACTTAAGTTATCGTGAATAACAGCTGACAGTAATTCCTTCCTCTGGAGGGGCTAGATGTGGGTCTAACTACAGAGTAAGAAACCCACCTTTTCCTCCTCACAAAAAGAGAATCTAATAACAACCCAAAAAATAATATTCTTATGAAGTCCCTATTTTTCTTTTGCCTTTTGGCAAGTAGCATTTCTATGCTTATTTCTCAACCCAAAGAAGATCTAAGCCAGACCATCATCACCTCTGATATAGACCTCTTCTGGCAGTGCTATGATGAGGCTAATGGAAACATAACAGGCGCTACTTTTAATAGATATATTGAAGAAGGGTCTGCTGGTGTAACAGGTTTTATGCCCATGAGAATAGTTAGTGCCAAGAAACTGGCAAAAACAGTGAAAAAGAATCAGGTCTATTATGAGTTTATCAGGGAAGGGAGTTCTGAAATCCGAGAGCGTTTTGAAGGAGAAATTCTGCAGGTATACCGTCAAATGAAAGAATGGTATGCTGAGGCCACCATTCCTAATGTCTACTTTGTCATAGGAAGAATGAATACGGGGGGAAGCATATCAGGTGATGGCTTGATCATGGGAGCTGAAATGTACGGTCCTCAGGGAAATGAAAATGGCCCCAATGCCATCATAGACTACCAGGTTATTCCCTCTATCGTAGCCCATGAGCTGATTCACTTCCAACAAAATACGCCACAGCCTAGAACCTTACTGGATCAAACCCTCAGAGAAGGGGCTGCAGACTTTCTCGCATACCTCATCCAGGATAGGACACTTAGGCATCATTTAGATGGATGGGCTGCCTCCAGAGCGGATACCCTTTGGCAGATCTTCCAGGAGGAAATGCTAGATAAATCCTACCAGGGCTGGCTCTACGCCGGAGGTCAAGTTATGCCAGAGGCACCCAGGGATTTAGGGTACTGGATGGGCTTCTACATATGTAAGGCCTACTACCTCAAGCAGGAAGATCCTAAGCAGGCAGTAATAGATATTCTCACTATGCAAGATTCACAAGCTTTCCTGGCTGCGAGTGGTTTTAATGGAGAATTACCTTAGTCATTGAGGTAAGCGTTCATATTCCCTTTTTAACGGTTCTATCTCTTCTTGAAGCCACAGATTCACAGATGAAAAGAGCTATTATCTGTGAATCTGTGGTTTTCAATAGCAGCTTAAACTACTCAGGATGATATACCTT
Organism: Bacteroidota bacterium; assembly: GCA_039026975.1. Taxonomy (GTDB): domain Bacteria; phylum Bacteroidota; class Bacteroidia; order J057; family J057; genus JBCBKZ01. The sequence continues at coordinate 4,455 of JBCCLI010000269.1, forward strand.
CTTGGCATTCTTGAGAACTGTTTCTTTATCCAGGGTCATGGGCTTAAGCTTCTGTTTGGTGTATAGCTCCATCTGATCTGTAAAGTGGGGGCTTTCAGGTTTGGCAGAGGCCCCATAAGCATTAACACTTTCTATTTCAGGCCCTGCTCCGGAAAACTTAACCAGTTGGATGTAGGATTCTCCAGCTACAGGTTTCATCCGCCCATCTTTCTGCATAGTGCTGTATATGGCCGCTAATACCTCTGGTCCTCCCCCGAATGGCAAACTAACGTCTCCCCTTCTATGCTGCTGTACTTCCCCAAGGGGAACATACTTTCTCCCAAAATGCTTAAGAAGGTGCTCCTCTGCATACTTCACACCACCAATGAAGATGGCGTTCTTGTCTTTGGTATCTTTTAAGGCCTTGTCCTTTCTGTACTTCCGGGTCCTGATATAGTAATTGGCCAGAAGGAAAATAGCAGCTTCCTCACTTTCTACCTTCATTACCCTATCCCACGCATTTAACCTATCCAGACTTTCGGCTACCTCAGGATACACTTCTCCACTCAGGTTCAGAAAGGTATCAATGTTCATATTGGAGAGAAATGGATTGTGGTAGGCTTGATCATACTTGATCCTCTTGAGATCTTCATAAGATAATTTGTCATAGGTATCTATCAAGGCTCTGAAGCGAATTCCTCTATTACTTAAATCATCAGGTAGCTGAAAGCCCGTGGTAGAAGGTATGTCTTTCACTTTAGGATTATCAGCTTCACCGGAAGAGCGAAAGGGGGAATTATTGGTGTTATATACATAGCCTGAAGTGGGATTTAACACCTGCGGTAGGCTGTCAATAGGATAGTAGTCATTTTCCCAAAGGGTAGCTGAGGTGTCCCCCCTAACTACGCCATCCCACTCATAGCCCTTATCTCTGACAGGAAATCGGCCATTACTGATATAAAAGATGTTGTCCTCTTTATCTGCATAGATAATGTTTGTACTTACGATTCCCCGCATACTAAGCGCTTCCTGGAACTCCTGGAAATTGGTGGCCTTATTCATTCTATACCACTGCTCCGCCGCTTGAATATTCTGATTAGCAGGGAAGCGCCAGGCAAAGAAGCCCTGGTCTGTTTCTATAGTTACCCCATATTTACTTTTGTAATACTTCTTTTTGATCCCTAAGGGGAGAAAACCCATCAGCTTAATCCTGGCCTTGGTATGATAAGGCTGCAGGGCTAGCCATTCTCCATCAAACTTATAATGCAGCTTCTTATCGGGGTGCATAGTGAGGGCATATACATCAGCTAAGTCAGGATAGTTTACGGTATGTGCCCACCCTAGGGTCTCATTAACCCCTGTAAAGATGGACAGCCCTCCAGCAAAGCTGGCACCCAGGATGTTCCACCCTTCTTCACTACATAAATGGGCCTCATACCATGAGTTAACCCCTTCCAGGGGTTGGTGAGAATTACTCACGAAATAGGTTTTACCTTCCGTAGTTTTATCCTTGCTAATGGCAAACGCATTTGAGCCTCTGGCTTCCGCAATTTGGCCGGCATTTAATCGCTCATTTAGAATAGCATTTAATTCTCCATCTGCCTGTGAAATAAGGGTCATTCCTAGTACATAGCCTTGAATGACATCTACTTCATCTACAGGAAACAGGTCTTTATGAAGTACCTCTTTAGGATGAGCTTCCGCATAGGCATTGGCTCCAGCAGCGTAAGCTTCCACTATTTTCCTAAAATCTGGACTAAGCTCTTGCTGGTATTTCTCTTTGGCTATAGCATAAGACCCCACCAGGTGGGAAGCTACGTCCATGAAGGCGCCTTCCTTCCCAAGCACCAATCCTGCCAGTCCTCTTCCTGGTAATAGTAGCCTCTGCATAGTGTCAAAATCATCTTCAGCTGTGGCCCAGGCAAAACCGTAGGCTACTTCCACATCTGTAGGTGCAAATACATGGGGAACCCCATAGGTATCCCTGGCAATCTGAATATTCTTGGGATTTATCTGAGCCAAAAGCCCGTAAGTATGGAAAACTAACACACTGTAAAGAAGTAGGATTCGCATAAGTGATTGTGAGTTTATAGAAAGTAGAAATTACTGAAAAAAGAAATAAGAGGAAACTGCTCTAACAACAGAATGACCTATCAGCTAAATCTGATAGGCCATTTACACTATGTTATGAAGATCCTACAAATTCCCTTTCTTCATTTCACTTACGGCATGCTCAGCAGCTCTGGCAGTAAATGCCATATAGGTAAGGGAGGGATTCTGACAAGCAGCAGAATTCATAAAGGCCCCATCCGTAACAAAGACATTGGGGACCTCGTGAATCTGGTTATACCTGTTGAGCATGGAAGTCTTAGGATCATCCCCCATAGGAGCTCCCCCCATTTCATGTATGCCCATACCCGGTAGCGGCTTACGCTCATACATGCCTACATCTGTAGCACCGGCAGCCTCTAACATTTCTGCAGCCGTTTCTTTCATGTCTTTCCGCATCTTCATTTCATTCTCCTTAAACTCCACGTCTACATCCAGGGTGGGCAGTCCCCACTTATCTATCTTCTCCGTATTCAGGCTGATCTTATTATCAAAATAGGGAAGGGTTTCTCCGAAGGCTGTCATTCCCATGGTCCAAGGGCCCGGATTACTGAGGCTATCCTTAAAGTCAGCGCCAAAGCCTTTTTCTCCATTTCCTCTTGACCAGTTACTTCTTCTACCTCCTCCCTGGTAGCCATATCCACGAATAAAATCAGGATGCTTTTCTTTAATATTTCTAAACCTGGGTATATAAATCCCGTTCGCCCGTCTGCCGTAGTAATACCTATCTGCAAAATCATGAAATACACCTGAGGCACCTACTTGAAAATGGTGATCCATAATATAATGCCCTAAGCTACCACTCACATTCCCTAAGCCTTCAGCGTATCTATTGGTTTTAGAATTTAGGAGAATGGATACAGAGCCGAAGGCAGAAGCGTTCAGAAATATGACCCTTGCATAAAACTCTATGGCCTCTTCAGTTACTCTATCTATGACTCTTACGCCTATGGCCTTATCTTTCTGTTCATCATAGATGATAGAATGGACAATAGCGTTAGGGCGAAGGGTCATATTTCCAGTAGCCTTGGCTGCTGGAAGCGTAGCCGCATTACTGCTGAAATAAGCACCATAAGGACAGCCCCTCCTACATCTGTTCCTGTATTGACAGTTTCCACGTCCATTATGAGGCACCGTAAGATTAGCTACCCTCCCAATGGTCATCAGTCTGTCTTTGAAATTCTCAGCTATCTTATCTTTTACATGCCGTTCTACACAGTTCATGTCCATGGGGGGCAGAAACTTACCATCTGGTAGTTGGGGAAGTCCTTCTGACTGCCCACTGATGCCTACAAACTGCTCCACATAATCATACCAAGGTGCTATTTCTTCATAGTTAACGGGCCAGGGAACACCTATGCCGTCTTTAGCATTAGCTTCAAAATCCATCTGGCTCCACCTGTAGGATTGGCGCCCCCACATAATGGACCTACCGCCTACGTGATATCCCCTAATCCAGGTGAAAGGCTTGTCTTCAGGCGTCTGGTAAGGACTGTCTACATCTCTCACCCACCAGTGTTTAGATGCTTCATTAAACTGTCCTGTTTGACTTTGTATGTAATAGACTGCCTTCTCTTCTTGGGTGGGTCTATATCTGTGCTTGAAATCCCAAGCCTCACTCATGGCAGTAGGATAGTCTTTTATATGCTCCACATTCCGCCCTCTCTCAAGTACTATGGTTTTTAATCCTTTTTCTGATAATTCTTTGGCTGCCCAGCCCCCCGAAATGCCTGACCCCACTACAATAGCATCATATGTATTCGAATCGCTCATGAAATTCTTACGTTAAAAGTGAAGGTAAATAGACTAGGGACTAGATATATGCGGCCTTCCCTTCATAGGGGATACACCCCTCATACTTTCCAGGAATAGGTACAAAGTCCAAAGTAGCTTTAGCCCCTTCTTCAGAGGTAAAGTAACCGAGAAGTGTTAGTTCCTTGATAATAGAGAAAAAGGGCTTTCCCTCCTGGGGGGAAGCTACAAGTGCCTCTTCTTCCATACCCAATAAAAGTGCATCCTGTTTCTCTGGCGCCAGATTATGGAACCCCTGCCCGTGTAGGGTCTGACTTAGCTGATTCAAGCTGGAGACACCTGCTTTCACAGTCTCTTGCAGCTTAACTGTGTATACATCTTGCAGCATTAGATCTATAAAGCCTGGTACGCCCACATCTAAAGCTCCAGGAGTAGCTGTGGCAGGTAAAATTCTGTCTGCCATAGCAGAAACCAGGTCAAATTCTGTAGGAGTAAAGAAAACGAGCTTACCTGTTTCAGCGGTGGAAGGCGTGCAGCCAGCTAATACGCCACTCATAGCTGGCAGGGAAATACTGCCACCCATAATCCAAGCTACTTGTTTGAGGGCTTTTCTTCTATCCACGTATATCTGTTTTTGAGTAATAATAGTTGCAAATCCAACTAATAAGTTATGAGCTAAGTTTCAGGGAAGCTAAGGCAAGGAAAAATTTAGAATGATTCTAGCTAAGTCTTGGGCTACCAGCATATTTCCATG
>JBCCLI010000270.1:0-9048 GCA_039026975.1 Bacteroidota bacterium
ACGTACTTCCTTGCCAGTCTCCTATGCCTTTAGCTTCTTGTACAGGGAAGAGTTTTTCTCTAGCCACCTGAATCCCTCTAAAAATCAAGAGAGAGGTGAAGAAGTATCCCAACCGTATAGGCTCCATGCCACCTGCTGTTACATGCTCAGCTAACATTTTATTATCATATCGTCTGTAATGTTCCAGGAAGATGTCGTGGGTACAGAAAAGAGACTGATAGGCAGGTACAGTAATCATTATGCGAGTGTCTGCATTTACCCCAGGGTGGGCATGTAAACTTCTCAAAAATCCTATGTCATCTTCTATATGTTCAATCACATCCAACAGTAAGATAAGGTCTACCTGACCAGAATCTGCTTCCAGGCTTTCGTCCATAGAGCGGAATGCCCTTATAGGCTTTAGTGAATGTGAATATTTATGATTCAAATGAGAGAGCATCTCATCTGAAAAGGCAATATCTACTGCATGAAAGCGAGCGGAAGGAAGGGTTTCTGTTAGTTGTTCTATCACCCATGTATCTCCACAGCCTATATCTAGAACTTTAGCGGGTTTATGGATAAGCGGATCCAGATACGTTTTTAATATGTCCCCAACCGCATGTAGACGGGCGAGTTCCCATGGATGTCGAGCAGTAACTTTGAAGTCGGTTAATTGGGCTTCTTTGAGATCCATTCGTACAATGAATATTCGGCAGGGATGACTAATATAAGTCTTCCTTCCAGATAAGCCAAATGTAAAAAGGAGCAAGCAAAATCGGATATTTCCAAATCACTGAAAATCCTTCTATCTTGAATGTACTTTTTATGATAGACAGAATGACAGACAGTAAAATAATGAATGGCATTCTTCTAATACTCACACATCACTAATACACCTAAGTTATTTCCATCAAATGAAACTGTATACCAAAATACTCCTGGGGATGCTAGCGGGCATCATAGTAGGAGTCATCTTTAATCAGTTTGGTCTTCAGCACCTAACTGTATACACAGATCCTATAGGTACCATCTTTATCAGGCTTGTGAAAATGTTAGTGGTACCACTGGTATTAGTTTCATTGATCCTGGGAGCTGCCAGCCTGGGAGACATTGGGAAAGTGGGCAAAATGGGATTGAAAGCGTTTGGGTTTTTTCTCCTTACCACAGCCATAGCTTCTATGATAGGTATTATGGTAGCTAATGTGGGACAGCCAGGACTAGGTATGCCAGAGGAAAAGAAGGAAGCCCTAATGACCCAATATGAGGATGTTGCGGCTTCTAAGGCCGCAAGTGCCACTGAAATGGCTGGCAAAAGTGAGGTAGAAAAAATCTTTGACCTCTTTATAAGGCTGGTACCTACTAACCCATTTGCTTCGCTGGCAAGTGGAGATATGTTGGGGGTAATCTTTTTTGCCCTCTTCCTGGGGATTACCATTACCATGATTCCTACTGAAAAGTCTCTTCCACTCATAAAGGCCTTTGATGGCTTAAATGACGCCATCATTAAGATGGTAGAAATAGCCATGGAAACCGCTCCCTATGGAGTTTTTGCGCTCATGCTAAACGTAGTAGCTACCATGGGACTGGATGTGCTCTTACTTCTCATTAAATATGGATTAGTAGTAGTAGTGGGACTACTGTTACATGTGGTTATTACCCATTTCTCCTTTATCGCCTTTTACGTAAAGACTAATCCACTCCACTTTTTACAAGCTATCAAGGAGTCTATCGTGATGGCATTTAGTACCAGCTCTAGTTCGGCTGCCTTGCCTATCAGTATGAATGTAGCCGAGAATAACTTAGGGGTTTCCAAGGAAGTGAGTAGCTTTGTACTACCCTTAGGAGCTACCATTAATATGGATGGAACAGCCCTTTATCAGGCAGTAGCAGCTATTTTTATTGCGCAGGTATTCGGGATAGAGCTAAGCTTTACCGGGCAGCTAACCATTATTTTGACAGCTACGTTAGCCTCTGTGGGGGCAGCAGGAGTACCTGGAGCTGGTATGATTACCTTGGCATTGGTTCTGGGAACCTTAGGTATTCCTGAGAGCGGATTGGCCCTTATTTTTGGCTTGGATAGGATACTGGATATGTGCCGTACTACTATAAATGTGATAGGAGACTTAACGCTCACAGCGGTCATGGCCAAGTCTGAAGGGGAAACGGTTAATATACAGCTTGATAGAGATGTAATTCCGGGATAGCCTGATTATGAGCTACTACATCGAGTCTTTTGTATCTAGTAAAGCTAAGTCGATAAATATAGGCTGTGATACCTAGCATATTCAATTACACTTATACGTCTTATCACAAACCATAAGCATAATACTCAACTTAATATATGGCTACTGAAACCAAGAAGAAATCAGTAACAGAAGTGCCTCAGTGGGCACATGAAATCAAAAGAAAATACCTCTCTCAAAATGTTTCCCAGTTCGTAGTCCATGGGAATATCAATGATTACGTAAGGGTAAGTCGAGACGGAGAAGCGCACTATGTACGGCTGAGGGAATTCTATGACCAGGAGATGTTTAAGCATAGAGATATTGTAGTTTTCTATGATAGAGCAGCGGGCATACGGTTTAAAGATGATAGAATTTTTGGGGGAGAAGGCTTGATGCGCCAGGACTTTGTATCTACGCTCAAGATGTTTGATGAGCTAACGGGGAATAATTTCTCGGATCTTTCCCGTGAGCCCGCCAGGGCCTTTTTAGTGCTGGATACCTACTTTAATCTCTGTATCAATCAGGAATTTCTCCAGTTTCTCATCAGCTATCTGGAAAGAAGGCTAAAGCAAGAAGCGGGAGAAACTACCCAGGCTACTGCCGCTGAGGAAGAAATGGACATAGTTCAGCGCTTCATGCAAAAGACCATTCCTGATCTAATGAGCTATATAGATCAGAGTGGAGAGAAAGGAAAAAAACAAAGTAAGCAGGATATCTCTAAGCTCTTAAAGCATCTAAAAAGTAGGGTAAGTAAGCCCAAGTCTATTGCGTTCGTAGTAGAGTATGCTGAAACCATTATCCCTCAAACAGGAAACTCCAAAGAGGAGAGAATGCTATTAGTCTTTCTCCAGAAATGGGCTAGAGAGGATAAGTTCCTACAAGCAGATATGACAGTGGTGATACAAACAGAGAATATCACCTCTCTGAACCCGCAGTACATCAGGAATCCATACACCTTTGAAGTAAATATTCCCTACCCAGATGAGCATGAGCGACTTCAATTCATAGAGCAGTTCTTAAAAGAACATCCTGAGGGGGAAAAGCTATTTGAGATGGAAGCGCGCATACTGGCCAGAAATACTGCAGGCTTAGGGATTGTACATCTGAAGATTTTGATGGCAGAAGTGATCCAGAATCAGCTGACCTTTACTAATAAAGAGCTGACCCAGAAGAAGAAAGAAATGATAGAGTCTGAAGCTGGGGGAATGCTGGAGTTTGTTACTTCCAAGTTCAGCCTGAAGGATGTAGCAGGTCATAAGCAAGCTAAAAAACATCTTATGGATGCCGCCCGTGCCTTAAAAGCAGGTAGGCATGACGTGATGCCCATGGGATATTTAGTAGCAGGACCGGTCGGGACAGGGAAAACCTTCATGATTACTACTTTTACTAATGACATAGGGGTGCCTATGGTCATTCTCAAGAATTTCCGAGGGCAGTACGTGGGACAGTCAGAGGGAAACCTGCAGAAAGTGCTGAAGATCTTGAAGGCTATGTCTCCTGTAGCAGTCATGATAGATGAGGCAGACGCCTACTTAGGGAATAGAAGCGGAGGGGGAGATAGCGGGGTAAGCCAGCGGATATTCTCCATGATAGCCACCTTTATGAGTAATACTGAGAATAGAGGGAAGGTAATCTGGTTTCTGGTAACGGCACGTCCTGATCTTATGCCGGTAGACTTCAAGCGGCAGGGTAGGGCAGAGGAGCATGTAGGCTTATTTTATCCTGAGACCCTGGCAGAAAAGAAAGAACTCTTAGAGGTTATGATGAAAAAGACAGGTATAGATTACCTGGAGATGGATGAATTTGATGAAGAGTTCTTTGAAGACCTTCCCGTACGTTCAGGAGCAGATATGGAAGCTGCCTTGACTAGGGCTAAGTTTAAAGCTGCCAGTTTAGGACTTGATAACGTAACCTTTGATTTGATCGCACAAGTGTTTAATGATTTTCTCCCACCCACCTACCCGGAGGAAATAGAGCTGATGAACTACTCAGCCGTGCTAGAGTGTACCTCCAAGGAGTTACTCCCTCCACGCTTCCGTGAGCTTTCCAGGGCAGAAGTGCTGGAGAGAATTCAGGAGTTAAAAGAGAGCATTAGATTGAGATAATTATGGTATATCCTAACCCATAGATACCTAGGGATCTCCCTAAGTATTTATAGGTTAGGTAACCAGTTCCAGGGTCCAGTTATGGATGCCACTCATATGTGCTACCTTTCTGAGAATGACCCATTTTTCCTTTTCAATAGTATACTCAGCTTCATAATTTAGGGCCTTTCCCATAAAATATCATCCATCCTCTTACTTTTTGGTTGGATGAGAATAACCTTAATTTGGTAAGCATCTCTATCTTCATACATTCCTTCTCCCAAATATTCAGATTGATATTATTTTTTCAGCAACTGTTACCTGACAGCTTAGAGGGCGGCTCTTTTTGATCATCAAAAATACCTCCTGCTCAGATTCTATAATCAGCAGATTTATTGAAGACCAATCCCTTTTCTGGATTTCCTTCGGAAAGATTTCGGTAGGGACACACAGAAGGGTGGGCTCTACTTTCATACCTTTTTTTATGGTAAAAGGCACCCTCTCCTTCAATGTGATAAGGCGTCTCATAACCTTCAGCTGTTCCTGTAAATGTCATGTCCAGGGAGAAAGGCAGGTTATTTACATAGTTCACCTGGTTATACTCAAGTGTTTTTTTGAGAATTTCTTCAGCAGATAGAGTTTGTAGTTAAGTAAATATAGGGTTAGCTAATAAGCTAAAGGAGCCAAGGAGTAATTGACGGATTCTTTTACTATGATCTCTAAACTTATGCTTTAGGATTACATAGAACTTAAGCTTATTCTCCTACACCTAGGCTTATTCTCAAACTTATTCTCCCCCACTTAAGCTTAGACTTATTCTCTTAAACTTAGACTTAGACTTACTCTTAAACTTAAACTTATTCTCTTGCATCTAGGCTTACCTCCTGCTGACAAACTCCACCCCATTAGGCTGGTGGTCGCCAATAGTTACCCATTCATCATGGAATATATGCTTAGAGGGGGGGAGGGCAATGTCAGAGTTTAGGTTGATCCTATCTGTGATAAACTCATGCTGGGTGGTATAGATCTCAGATTCCTTTGCTAGCTCAGGGTAGACATACTGCGTTTGGTAAGTAGTGGTGGCATGAGCTAAAAAGTAGTTTCCTAAAAAGTTCACATATTCCTTTTCTATAGACACCCAGATCCGGTCAGTTCTTTTGTAGTCTTTTAGCAGTGGATCTGCTTTTTTATCCTGATCCATACGGTTTTCTCCGTAGATGAGAATCTCTTTTTTGAGAATGATATAAGTACCCGCTTCTACCAGTACGCTGAGCTCATAGGTAAGGGGTTTTCCTAGGTAGGCACCTTCCAGCCATGCTCCTTTAGGAACGGGAAGGGACATATGGATATGGTAAACTTTCCTACCTTTATAGGTTACCTCTTTTAGTTGAGCATCTGGAAAATTTTTATTCCAACATGATCTACTACCAGATGAGCAGGGTGGCTCAACCCTGTCTTCAAGAAAAATACCTCCCCAAAATCTTCTATCTGAGAGTAATTTTTGGGAAATGCCTGAAATGGGATTTTCTGCCATTTCTCTATATCTCCTTAAAAATTTCACATGCTGTCCTACATATCCTTTTCGGTATTGGTAGGTGGTAATGCCTTGATAATGGTAGGAGGTATCTTGGGAAGAAGCTTTGGCATGAATGGATAATGCCAGAGAAAAAGGCTGGTCTTTAAGGTAGGCGAGTTCTGTGTGTTCAAATGCTTTCCTGAGAATATAAATAGCAGAATGGTCAGAGGAAGTAGACTGCCCTAACAGAGAAAGAGGGAACAGGACGCTAAGGATAGACAGGATTTGTGAGAATCGCCCCATAATTGAATATTTATTTAATTTATATAAATGTAAAATTTTATCTTGAAACAATCTAGTATTCATATAAATAATTTGGATAACTGTTCAATCTATCGTGAGAGGTCTTGAAGAGATACTTTATGGTGAGCTAGAAGGGGGGGAGAAATGAGGAACTAAGGGAGCATATCCTCTGGAGGTATGTCTTAGAATAGGCTCCTACCCTTCTCTAAATTTTCGTATATTTATATAGGAGAGAATGGGCTCTTTCACACAGATGTAGGAGAAATGGTGTGTATTCTATGGTAGAGCATTGAATTCTGGATTTTGACAGCTCAAGCAATTTTTTTCCATTTCCCTTTCTTTTTTCGCGAAATTATCGTTAGACATTTAGACACACCTACATTTTTTCGCCCATTTACTCTTTTTCTTACCCTGATCAACGAATAGTTGGTCCTGAGTCACTTGTTGAGAGGAAGTCGTCCGGTTATTTCTTACCAGCTGTAGTATGCAAGCTGGGACAATGTTAATGGAAGGATTACATAAGGATTCTGCTTATGGGTTTCAAAGACTACTATCAAATTCTTCAGGTAAATCGTACAGCAAGCGAAGAAGAAATCAGACAAGCCTTTAGGAGGCTGGCTAAGCGGTTTCATCCTGACAGTAATCCTGATGAGCGTGCCAGGGCCATCTTTAATGAAATTAATGAGGCCCATCAGGTGTTAAGTGATGCGCAGAAACGGAAGAACTATGACTTCCAGTATACCCTCCTCCTACAGTTTCTCCAACAAAATGGAAATGTTCCTCACCCCGGTATGGGAGCCGCCAGGACAAGGAGACAATTCCGAGAGCCGCCTAAGGTATCTCGTGCCCTTAAAATATATGCCAACGTAGCCCAGGTGTTTACTTTCATGGCCTTACTCTTTTCCATCACCTTACTGACTGACTATCTACTTCCCCGAAAGCCCTATGTAGAAATGGTAAATGGGTATGGGGAGCTGGAAGATCAGAGTAAAGGTTACAGGGTGCATACCATGCATTCTGACTTTCAAGTAGAAAAGGATGTAGCTAATTATATGCAGTTAGGAGAATTAATAGGAATTTATAGAACCAAGCTGTACGCCATTGTAGACCAGATCAGTGTAAGAGAACAAGGCGAGATAGTATTAATGAAGCCTATGACCAACCTGTATTCAGGGCCTTTTTGGGCACTGGCCCTTATGCTATGGACACCTTTATTTTTTCTGCCCAGGCATGATGTAATTCTCAGGTCTTGCTCAGGAACTTTTAACCTCCTGCTTGCCTACATTATGTTGCAGATTTTGATTATTTCTTACTGACTAACCCATAAATCTCCCAACTTGTCAGTGGAATGACGTTTTCATTCTCCCATATCTATCTACCTTAAGTGTAAAATTAAATTTGCGCTAATATCTGATGAAAACGAATCTGTTTTTATGCCTTATGGCCTTGCTACTTTCCGCTTGCGTAGGTACGGATATAGTAGAACTGACCACAGAAGCTAAGGTTAGCATCCTTACCCCTGTAGAGACACTCCAGGTAGGAGATACCCTTGAAATGGAGGCGGAATACATAGACCGCTTTGGAGACCCCCAAAATACACCTGTTACCTGGACCAGCTTACATGAGAATATTATCCAGATAGTAAATTCCAACTCATTAGTAGCTGTAGATACAGGGCTAGCCACTATAGTAGCCACAGTAGATGGTGTCCATGACTCAGTACGTATCCAGGCTACACCAGACCCCACCTCCTTTAACCAAAACAGAACTGGGATATTTGAAGGAAAAAATAATTACACAGTAGAGGGTTCCTTTGACTTGGCTATGACAGAGACCGGACTCTCTCTGGATTTCGGGACTGATTTTCTTTCCCAAAGAGGCCCAGGTCTTTACATCTACTTAGGTAACTCTGGAACCAGCATAGCAGGTGCAGTAGAGCTAGGAGAGATTAAAGCATTTACAGGCGCCCAAAGTTATGCCGTCCCTGCGGAGGTAGAGCTAAATACCTTTGATTTTGTCATCGTCTATTGTAAACCATTTGGTGCCTCCTTCGGCTGTGGGGCAATTGAACAATGATTATCATGAAATTCCTACAAACCTCTTTTTGTATTCTGGTCACAGCCTGTCTGATGGGTTTCCCTTACTCAGCTAAGGCAAGTGGCTGGCCCCAGCCTAAGGGGAGTGCCTACCTAAAGCTGGGCCAGTACCTCATTATCTCTGACCAGTATTTTGCTCCATCAGGTGATGTGATAGACATTACCACCACCGGTTTCTACTCCACCTATCTATATGCGGAATATGGCCTAACTGATAGATTGACAGTGTCCGCCTATATGCCCTTTTTCGTGAGAAGTACCTTGAATGAGGTGGAAACTACGGATGGAGACTTGCTGAATGAAGGGGATGAGGTAAACTCCTTTGGAGATACAGATATAAGCCTGAAGTATGGCCTTTTCCAAAAGAATAATTGGGCAGTAAGCGCTTCCCTTACCTTAGGACTCCCGCTAGGAGAACCTCAAGGAGGTAATACCGAACTTCTCCAAACAGGTGATGGAGAGTTTAACCAATTGTTAGCAGTAGAAGTAAGCCGTTCCTTTCAAAATGGGAATGCTTTTGTATCAGCTTTAGTAGGCATAAATAATCGGACGGAAAACTTCTCAGATGAGTTTAGATATGGCGTAGAAGGAGGAGTGAAAGTAGCTAATAAGCACTGGTTTATTCTCAAGATAAATGGAATAGAATCCCTCCAGAATGGGGATGCTGCTAGCATAGCTAACAATGGGATCTTCAGTAATAACCTGGAATACGTAGCTATCACTCCAGAGTTTAACTTCCAGGTGAAGGATAACTGGGGAGTATCATTAGCTGTAGGAGGCGCCCCTATTGCAAGAAGAGTACTTGCGGCACCATCATTTAATGTGGGGCTGTTCGCGACCCTTTA
>JBCCLI010000271.1:0-8957 GCA_039026975.1 Bacteroidota bacterium
CCACCAGAGAGCCTCCTATGGGAAACATCACTAATTAGCTCTTATGTACATTGTCTATCTTTTTTTGGCCATCTGGTTTTATGCTCCCTGTTATTCGCCTACCCCTACATATGAAGTAGGCTACTCAGTAGCTAATAATTTCTCCTTGTCTGATAGTATGGAAAAACCGGAAAGTCATACAGCAGAAGCTCCTTTCTTCCCTTTTCTTTTTTCAGATGGATATCATGATTTCATTCTTGAGAAATAAAGGAGTCCTCCTAAATATTTTACCCATGAGGGAAAACTTTTTTCTTTAGTGGGAATATTTAGTTCTTTCCGCTTGTCTAATCTAAAAACATGTATAATGAAGTATTTACGTCTTTTGATAGCCTTAGTCATTACCCTTCCTCTCTGCACACATGCCCAGGTGAGTGAAGGGGAAATTCAGTTTGATGAAACGGTTAACCTACATAAAAGAATCCCCCCTGACAGGGAGCAGTTCAAGGATATGATTCCTGAGTTTAGAACCTTTCCTAAGGTATTATATTTCAACACGGAAGCCAGCAGCTGGCGATCTTCTGAAAGAGAGATTCCCGGTCAGGAAGATCCTATGGAAGGAGGGAGAGGAAGAAGATTTAGGATGAGAATGTCAGGAGCAGGCGGTGGCATGAATAGCTCAGTTTATACTAACCTGGAAGAGGGATACAGCATAGACCAGCGAGATATGTTTGATAAGCAGTTTCTCGTAAATGGAGAGCCGGAAACCTTCAGTTGGAAAGTCAGTCCTGAACAGAAGCAAGTGCTTGATTATGTGTGCATGAAGGCCACCTTTGAGGACTCAAGCAGGAAGATTGTGGTCTGGTTCACCCCTCAAATTCCCGTAAGTGCTGGCCCCGGCAGACTAGGTGGTTTACCTGGGATGATATTAGAGGCAGATTATAATGACGGAGAAAGAACCGTAGAAGCCGTCTCTGTATCTACTGATACCCCAGATCCATCCTTATTGGTAGCGCCTAAAAAAGGGAAAAAGGTAACAGAAGAAGAATTTAGGGCTATAAGAGAAGAAAAAATCAAAGAATTCAGAGAAATGAGGGGGGAAGGTGGAAGAAGAGTCAGAATCAACTAAGCACATACTAGTCAAGCAAACCGTAACATGAAAACTTTCCCCTTAGTCATATGGGTAGCTATCTCCTTATGTGGATTCTCCAGCTTATATGCCCAAAACTTTACCCTTAGCGGCAGCATCATAGATTCTACTAAAGCCCCTCTTGCTGGTGCTACAGCCGTTTTATTACAGGCTGAAGATTCAGTTATGAAGCACTTTTCCTTTACTGGCAAAGACGGGGAATACGAAATGAAAAATGTGCTTGCGGGTGACTATTTATTGCAAGTCTCTTACCTAGGATACCTCACCTATTTTAAGTCCCTAAATGTAGCTGCTTCAGTGGCTCTCCCTCCCATCACCATGACCCCTCAGGACCAAAGCCTGAACGAGGTAATCATAGAAGGAGAGAGGACGCCTATTTTTCTCAAGAAAGATACCATAGAATATAATGCAAAAGCCTTCAAGGTACAGCCTAATGCTACGGTGGAAGACCTGCTGAAGCGGCTACCGGGCGTAGAGGTAGAACAAGACGGTTCTGTCAAGGCCCAAGGAGAAACCGTCCAGCGGGTAACGGTAGATGGGAAAGAGTTTTTTGGGAATGACCCTAAGTTAGCTACGCAGAATCTACCGGCAGATGCAGTCAACAGAATTCAGGTGTTTGATAGGCAGTCAGACCTAGCTGAGTTTACGGGTATAGATGACGGAAATAGAGAGAAGACCATCAACCTCCAATTAAAAGAAGACAGGAAAAATGGACTCTTTGGGACCATAACAGCTGGATATGGTACAGATAATAGAACGGAAAATAAAGCTAGTGTCAATAAATTCTCTAAAAAGACTCAGCTGTCATTTTTAGGTTTGTATAATAACACTAACAAGCAGGGATTTTCTTTTGAGGACTATATAGGCTTTCAGGGAGGGATAAGTGCTGTAGGTAGAAATGGGGGAGGAAGAAACATCCGAAGGGGAGGGAATAGCAATAGTGCAGGGGTACCCATAGGTGAGGATTTGAGTGATGGATTTGTAACTACAGCCGCCTCTGGGATCAACTGGAACCAGGATTTCAGTAAGAAGACTCGACTTACTTTCAGTTACTTTTATAACTCCGTGGAAAGAGACCTTGCCTCAGAACTGGTGAGGCAGAACTTCCTGGAAAGTGGGAACTTCACCTATGATGAAGTAGCTGATAATGAAAACACTAACCAGAACCACAGGGCAAACCTAAGGCTTACCCATAAATTTGATTCTACCCAGCAGTTGATTCTCACAGGAAATGCGGGTTACACAGACGGGGAGTCAAGTAGCATCTCCAGTTCTAACACCTTCAGCAATGAGGGAGAACTTGAAAACCAATCTGCTACTGATAATCAGAATGAAGGAGATAGATGGTCAGCCACCGCAGAAATTAGCTACCGAAAAAAACTGGCCAAGCAAGGGAGGAACTTTGTAATTTCTGCTAATGCTAACCTAGTAGACAATGACAGGTTTCTGAATATCTTCAACCAGAATCAATTTTTTGATCCGGCAAATGAAGATAGCCTATTCATCCAACGGCAGGAACAGGATCAGCAAACTGATCAGCTGAACTTCCAGACCAGTGTTTCCTACACAGAGCCCCTTGGAAATAGGACCTTCTTAGAAGTAAACCTTTCCCAGAGAAATTACAATAATCAGGTAGATCAAGAAGTGGAAGACCTACTGGATGATGGGGCTAATGACTTTATCAGGCTGTTTAATCCTTTTCTAAGTAATGCTTACGAAAGCGACTACAACTACCAGCAAGCTGGTATGAATTACCGCATGGTTCGAAATAAGCTCAACTGGACAGTAGGTGTAAGCGGGCAGCGATCCAGACTCACTGGTGATCTTCCCTTACTCAATACGGAGATTGATAACACTTACTACTTCTTATTACCCTCAGCCCAACTCAGAATAGACATGGGGAGTGCTAAGAATCTGTTCCTTAATTACCGTACCAGGGTAAATGAGCCCTCCATAGAACAGTTACAGCCCGTAGTAGATAATACAGATCCGCTAAATGTGTATGTAGGGAATCCAGATCTGGATCCCGCTTATACTCATACCCTTACGGGTAGATTTCTCTCCTTTAGCCAGTTCAATTTCACCAGCCTTTTCGCCTTCTTTAGGCTGAGCTATACAGATAATAGCATCATCAATGCTACCACTGTAGATTCTCTATTCAGAAGAACTACCAGACCCTTAAATGTAGATAATACCTTTTCTGCTTTAGCTTTTGGGTCTTATTCTACCCCCATTAGGTCACTCAAAATAAATCTGAGGGTTAATTCTAATCTTTCCTATAACCGCAACATACAGTTTCTCAATGAAAGAGAAACACCCACCAATAGATATATTCTCTCAGGAGGCTTGCGGCTTGATAACCGTAAAAAAGATGTATTGGATCTTGCCATAGGAAGTAACATCAGTTATACCCTCACTACCTATGATGATGCAGAAACGGCTGACCAGACCTTTCTCAACCAGCGATACTATGCTGAATTAGGGCTATTTCTTGGAAAGAAATGGCGAGTGGGAAGCCAAATCAACTATCGCTTGTATGAAGGAGATGGATTTGGCGAACAAGAAGCTATTGCTATTTGGGAAGCATCCTTATCTCACTACTTTTTGAAGAATAATAGAGGAGAATTTAGGCTCTCTGCCTATGACATCCTCAATAAAAATATAGGAATTAATCAAACCAGTGATCTCAACTACATAGAAGAGGAAAGAATTACTAGCTTAGCAAGGTATGTGATGTTCAGTTTTGTGTATAACCTCTCCAAGTTTGGCCAGGATGCTAGCGGATTACCCCCTGGTGGAAGAATGAGAATTTTTAGGCCTAGATAAATTTTCTCTAATCCCAAGAAAGGATTTATATGTTTTTAGTACACAAAAAGATACCGCTAAAGGTACCTCTTTGCAGACAGCTTTCATTTTCCTTCAAAAATTGAAAATTTACCTATTCAAACAAAAAACCCAACTCCCGGAAATAGGAAACTGATAATGAAAGATTTACTGTAGTATTCTCCTGTTTTAATAACCAGCCGTGGATATATTGGAAAGTTGAATAATTTGGAAGCATCCAAAATGTGGTCTTTATATCCCTACGCATCAATCTTATGTATCGCTACTATAGCTGGTCTATTCTTTTCCTATTGCCTCTTCTTGCCCTTAGCCAGGGTTCCCCTGGACAGTTTTATCCCGTTTTTGAAAATGTAGACATAGATAATGGTATCCCCTCTAACAATGCAAATTGCATAGTTCAGGATCAGTGGGGCTATATCTGGATAGGGACCTCCAAGGGCCTTTCCCGCTATGATGGAAGTAACTTTAAGAACTACCTGCATGACCCTGCAGATAGCACTACCCTCTCTGCCAACTCCGTGCGGGCCTTATGCATAGATTATACAGGGCTAATCTGGGTAGGGACCACAGGTGGGGGGCTAAACTCTTTAGATCCTCGCACAGATATTATTCAGAGGTATACCCATGATCCAGATGATCCTACCAGCCTTTCTCATAATGAAATTCTCTCCCTGGTGGAAGATAGTCATCAGAGATTATGGGTAGGTACGGAAGAAGGCCTTAACCTTTTCAATAGACAAGAGCAGACATTCAGTTCATTCACGCATGACAAAGATGATCCTACCAGCCTGGGTGCCAACGCAGTCTTAAGTATCATGGAGGATAACGATCAGAATATCTGGGTAGGCACATGGGAAGGGGGGTTACACCTCATGACTTATCAAGACCTGGAAGGGCCAGAAAAAATATTAAGGTTTAAAAGGTTCCAGCATGATATAGATGATCCCCACTCTATAAGCTCAAACCATATTTGGAAAATTTTCCAGGATAGAGATGGGAGAATATGGATAGCCACCTTTGATGCAGGGATTAATTACCTGGCGCCTACCAGAGCTATGGACAGTGTAAGTGGCCGGCCTACTTATAAGGCCATCAGCTATAATACCTCGCCCAGGCCATCAGATTTCTACACCTTAAATTTTACGGATATAGCACAGGATCATGAAGGAACTATTTGGTTAGGGAACGTCCAGGGCCTAGTGTACTTTGACCCCCGGCATGTCCCCCTGTATTGGGAGGATATGAAGAATGAAAACGTACGGCCTACATTTTATGAATATCATCCTAATAGTGCAGGTATACATGACCTACCCAGCGATTTAGTTAAGGACATATTCATAGGGTCCGGCCATATCATGTGGCTCTCTACCAACCTAGGTATCTCTACCTACCTGGCTAATAAAAAATTCTCTCCTATTTATCCAGACTTTCCCAGTTTTCCAGAACCAGAGATCAATTCTTTCGCTGAAGAAAATGACAGTGTAGTTTGGATAGGAAGTCTTATGGGAGGGCTTTTTAGCTATAATTTAGCCTCAGGAGAATGTGAACGGATAGTAAACCCTGCCCTGACGTTTAAGGATATAGACCTAAATAGAATTACTGCCTTGTATAAAGAAGGGGATGATCTCTGGATGGGTAATGGCTATGGGATTTGTAAGATGGATATTCCTAGCAGGACTTTTACTAACTACTATTTAAGAGACAAGGATAATAACCTGATGACCCGGAGTGTAGTACGAAATTTCTTCAGAGATAAGGAAAATATCCTCTGGGTGAGTACTCAAAGTGGGCTGGTCAAATTTGAAGGAGACACCCCTATCCTGTTCCAACCGGACCCTGAAGATTCCCTAAGCCTTCCAGATATGTTCATCATGGATGCGCTGGAAGATAAGAACCAGAACCTTTGGCTAGCTACTTCTGGGGAAGGTATGTGCCTAGTTAGTTGGGATGATGAGAGGGGCAGGTATATTTTTGAAAATTACCCCATTGATTTATCTGGTATTCCCAATGTAAGCTCTATCATCAATTGTATATCAGTCTTAGATGATTTTTTTCTCATAGGGACTACAAATGGTTCCGTTCTGTTTGATCCTGTTTCCCGCACGTATTTTAGAGATGAAGAATTAGTCCCTGATGTAAAAGGGTATATCAATGCACTGGTGGTGGATAAAGCACAGCATTTATGGTTTTCCATGGATGATGGGTTACTATGCTACTTTCCAGAAGAGCAGAGGCTCGCCTCATTTGATATTATGGACGGTCTCCAAGGTAATGCCTTTAGATACAGATCTTCCTACCTAAATGAAGAGGGGCTCATCTACCTGGGAGGGCATAGGGGATTTAACCGTTTTTATGGGCATGAGATTGCTACCCAAAACACTTCAAGTAAGGTGCTTATCACAGACATCAAAATTTATGGAGAATCTGTAAAGGTGGGAGAAGAAGATCCCAATACCGGGAATATCATTCTTTCCAAACACATTTCTGATACCGAGTCTCTGTCCCTCTCACATAGACATAAGGCTATCAGCCTAAGCTTTGCTATGCTGGATTACACCTATTTTCAGAGAAATACCTACTACTACATGCTAGAGGGATTTGATAAAAGCTGGCAGGAGTCAAAAGGTCAGAAAAATGAAGTCAGCTGGAGCCAGTTAGAACCAGGGACCTACACCTTCAAGGTTAAAGTGAAAAATAAGGAAGGATTTTGGTCTGAAACCACCTACCTCCCCATTACCATTAACTATCCATTCTGGAAAGAGTGGTGGTTTGCAGCAGCTATGGGATTCCTCCTCCTTTTTTCCCTTTGGTCTTATTATGACTACCGTTCTCAAAAAACCAGATCTGACAGAATAAAACTGGAAAAACAGGTAGAAGAGAGGACTTATTCGCTGGAGCGCGCTACTAAAGTAGAAAAGCAAGCCAGAGCAGAAGCTGAGAAAGCCAGAGGAGAGGCTGTTGCTGCTAATAACGCCAAAAGTATTTTCCTAGCCAATATGAGCCATGAGATCAGAACGCCCCTAAATGGTGTGATGGGGATGATACAGTTACTCGCTGATACTGATCTTGATCAAGAACAAAAAGAATATATACATACGGTTCAGAAAAGCAGCGAAAGCCTACTTGGAGTTATCAATGACATTTTGGATTTCTCTAAAATAGAATCAGGTAAGCTGGCGCTGGAATCCATTAGTTTTAACATTAGGGACTGCATAGAAGAAGTAGTTCAATTATACATAGCCAAAGTATCTGAAACCCAAATCAAGCTGGTATATGCTGTGGATTACCGAATACCAGCTACCATCATAGCAGATGAAATCCGCTTCAAACAAATCTTAAGTAACCTCATTAGTAATGCCCTCAAGTTCACTCAGGATGGATATGTAGAAGTATTTATAGGCTTGCCCCCACATGAACAGAATGTCTTGGCAGATCATGCACCCTTCCTGTTACATGTATGGGTAAAGGACTCAGGAATCGGGATACAAGAGGAGAAACAAAAACAGTTATTTACTGCATTCTCTCAAGCAGATGATTCTATCACCAGAAAATACGGGGGGACAGGATTAGGCTTATCTATCTGCCAAAAGCTTTGCCAGCTTATGGGTGGAGATATAGAAGTCCAAAGCGTACTGGGGGAAGGTTCCACCTTTCACTTCTGGATAAACACCCAAATGGGTAGTGAAAAAAGAGACCGAATCTATAGCTCTTTTTCACCCCACCACGGAAAAATTGTGCTGGCCAGTTTTAAGAATCCCATCTGTAACCTTTACATGTCACACATTATCAAGGGAGTAGGACTGGAAATACAGCTAGTTAATAGCAGTAAACAAGTTTCTACTGACCCTCAACAGTTGTATTGTTTACTGATAGACTACAATTGTTGGGAGACTGAAAAAGAAGACTGGCTGAAGTGGCAATCCAGCTTGGCTGAGAAGGTTCCCTTCCTATTGGCTTACAGGTTCGGTCAACCGCTACCACTGGAAGTCACCTCCGCCTTTGATGGACTTGTCTCTTATCCCTTAGCATACAAAAGCTTCACCAAGACCCTATTAAACCTCGCAGACAATAAGGGGACACCATCTGTCCTCCCTACCCTCTCGCAGCAGTCTATCTTGGGGACTCATTTTGCTGATCATTACCCCTTAGAGGTTATGGTGGCTGAAGATAATGTAGTCAATCAAAAGCTGATCAAGCGGGTCATGGAAAAACTGGGATATAATATCACCATGGTCAGTAATGGGAAGGAGGCAGTGGATACTTACCAAAAACGTTTGCCCCAGCTTATCTTTATGGACATCCAAATGCCTGAAATGGATGGGGTTACTGCCTGCCGAAAAATTAGAAGCCTACAGACTGATCAGTCCTCACCTTTCATCATAGCTATGACCGCTAATGCTATGAAGGGAGATAGGGAAACCTTTCTGTCAGCAGGTATGGATGAATACATTTCTAAACCCTTTAAAATCAAGGATGTCAAAAAGGTTCTACAGCATTTTTCAGAGAAGTCAGGAAAAAAAATTGGGTAAAAAGGAATCATTTCCTTTTTACCCGGAGTGGTTTCTGTTAGGCCATCCTAAAATATCATTTCTCTCAATTCATCTACTGCATCCAGCCAGGCAGAAAAATTGGTTCCTCCATTAATCTGGTATACGAAGGTAGTCTGCTGTTCAGGGAAGTAGAGCATGATGGAATAAAAACCGTCTGCTGCCCCTGTATGTCCGTAGGCTACGCCTTCTTTTGTCTCATACAACTCTAATCCAAATCCATTGGCTATGAGCTTCCCCCCGTCTTCCTCTCCACCTTCAGTGGGAATATCAAACCATGCTGTCATTTTCTGTAGACCTTCTTGCTTCACGATCTCTCCTTCTGCCAAGCCTGTCATAAATCTACCCATGTCATAGGCAGTGGAGATAATACCGCCATCAGCAGTCCCTACTTCATCCCCGTATAACCGCTCTGCCTCATACAAGGTCTGCCCATTATA
>JBCCLI010000272.1:0-8884 GCA_039026975.1 Bacteroidota bacterium
AATAAGGCTGATGACAAATCGGGGTAAATTCATAGTGTTTTGTTCAAGGTATAGCAAAAAGACAATTTGCGCTACCCTCCAAGATGCATCATGACAAAAAAAAGTTACCCTACCTTTCCATAAATGCATATATAGCTAGATGAAAGAGAGATTTGTTGCTCATCGACATAAATGGGCGTTCGTCGAAACACGTATCGTAAAAGGTAAAGTCCTGCTATTTTGAAATTACTTGTCCACCTGCTTTTACTACCTCATCAGCTAGCTTAGTTTCTATTCCAGATAATTTGCGTACAATAAGGATCACCAAGATGGCCTCTATCAATTCTAATACGTCAGAAAATAGAGAAACTTGGGAGGTGGTGATGAGCTGACTAAGGTCTGGACTTTTAAGGGTACTTCTTAAGACATAATTCCCTAAAAAATTAGCAATAATATGGAGGGCCCACCATGTTCCTACTAATCCCTTGGCATTTTGAATGTCATAAGTAGGGTCATACTCCTGAATCCTTTCTTGGGTTTCTCTCCATATTTCTTGCATGAGCTGAAAGGGCCTGAAAAAGGAAACTATGGGGATAAACCAAAACCAGACTGCCATAGACTCACTATGAGCTACATACGGCGTTCCTGCTCTATGTAGATTCCCATAAGCTCGCCTAAACCAGTTCAGAAAAACCACTACTGATCCTATGTACAGGCCCATATGGGCTACAGCGACCATGGCGAGCAAACTTTCATGGGAATCATAGGCGCTGTCATCTATATATTCTCCAGCTTCCAGACTTTGGTAAAAGTGTAGCTCTCCCAGGGTGGCCAGGAAACTCATGAGAAAGGAAGCAAGAATAACATAGAAGACAATAATGAGGATTTTCGCTCTCTTAGCGTTATCCCAAATTTCTATTCCTGAGGCCGCTTGTCTTTCTATAGATTCCTGATTCTCCAGCAGTTCATGTTCTTCCATTGGCTTTTCATTAAGTGGGCCACCTGAAAAACAGGGCAGCTCTATCGAAATATTGAGTGGAAAAATAGGGAAATAAATAATTTAATACGCCTGCTAAAAATATATACGAATCTAGCTTTATATCTATATAAGTTGGATAGATAAATGATGAATTTCCAACTCAGCAGATCTTTGGCTCATGGTGAGCATAGTGCCTAAAAAACTGTAAGTTGGGCAGATAGAAAATCCGTTAGTCCTATGAATCTCAGCAAAAAACAACAGCTTGCCAAGTTATTTCTGGAAACAGGGAAGGCACACCATGAAGCTTTCCAAGAAACAGGTGGAGAAGATCCTGAGTGGCCTATTTGGTATGCTGAGTACTTACAGGAGAAGCTGTCAGGCCTACTACCCTCTTCCCTCAGCCGCTCTAAGCTCATTTATGAGTTAGTCAGGCTGGAGGAAGAAGGGCTGCCCACAGGGATGGATTGGACTCAGGTGTATGCCAGGAAGCTATTGGACAAATATGATAGCGAATAGCTCAGACGGTACCGTACTTATCTGCCCAAATTTCTTCAATCTCTTCCAGGGTTTTCCCTTTAGTTTCAGGAATGTATTTAATGGTGAATAGGATAGTGATGAAGATGAACAGCATGAATATGAAGTAGGGTAATGACCCATTCCACATCCCATCTACATTCACCTTACTTTCCACCACCACGGGGAAGCTCTGGGATACCATATAGTTGGCTCCCCACTGTACGGCTACGGCTATGGACATACTAATAGACCTAATGGAATTAGGAAACATTTCCGAGAGAATTACCCAAACAATAGGCCCCATAGACATGGCAAATGAGCCTATAAAGGTCAGAATCCCAATCAGAGACAGAATCCCCACCCTATCTGTCATAATAGTAGTTCCCAGCAAGAGAAAGCCTACAATCATGCCCACTGATCCCGCAATTACCAATGGCTTTCTGCCCCAGTTATCTACTGTGAACATGGCCAGCACAGTAAAAGCTACATTGGTGCCTGCCAGTAATATCTGCTGGGCCAGTACATCTTCCTGTCCAAATCCAAGTGCCTTTTCAAAAATATCTGCTCCATAGTAAAGTACAGCATTGATCCCTGTGAATTGTTGGAGAAAGGAGAGGAAAGAGCCAATAAGCACGATGGGGAGCACACTCTTTTTCAGGATCTCTTTAATGCCTAGGTTGCCACTCTCTTGCTGAAGGGACGTTTGAATTTCTACCAGTTCTTCCGCTGCACGATCTTCTCCGTGTAGCCTGGCTAAGACCTCTTTGGCTTCTGCTTCTTTCCCTACCAATGCTAGCCACCTGGGACTCCTGGGAACAAAAAATAGCAGTAAGAAAAAGAGTAGGCAGGGTACTAGTTCAGACCAGAACATCCACCGCCAACCAGTATTAAGGTTGTATTCTTCTGGTTGATCCGCCCCTATAAAATAGGTAGTCAAAAATACGATGAAGAACCCCAGCACAATGGCCATCTGGTAGAGGGTAACCATTTTTCCTCTAATGTTAGCTGGAGAAAGCTCAGCTATATACATAGGCGCATTCATGGAGGCTATCCCTATTCCTAGTCCGCCGATAATTCTGAAGAATACCAAGATGGGAACTGACTCCGGCAGGAAGGAGGGAAGACCAGACCCCCAGGCAGAAATGGTAAATAAGACAGCCGATAGTATAAGAGAGGTCTTTCTCCCAAATTGTTTGCTGAGAGGACCAGCTGCTATAGCTCCCGCAAAGCAGCCTAATAAGGCACTCCCTACCACCCAACCTTTGGTGACTGCATCCAGGCTGAAGTATTTACTAAAATAAAATTGAGTACCGTTAATGACCCCTGTATCATACCCAAATAAAAAGCCGCCCAGAGATGCGACGGCACTGACGAACACGAGAACGCCGATATTTCTTTTCATAGTAGTAGTTGTATTAGCAGGCGGGAAGATAGGGATTTTCATGCATAGAGAAATACATAATTCTTTTTTATCCCTGCCTACTACCTGCCTATATGCTAAACATAGCTATATGCTAAGTGGAAAAGTATTCTCATATTGTCATGTACCCCTACCAAAAAAATGGGCATATTTAGAAGGTAATTCCGGACTACCTATAAAGACTATTTCGCTGTACACGAGTTTTTATCCTAACCTTGTAACACCATGACCCAACCTACATTCTGTTCTCGTTTCTTTATTATTATAGCCATATTATGGCTCTGGGCAGATCCTCTATACCTTCAAGCGCAGGGGGTTGAAGGCTATTATCGTTTTCCTGATATTTATGAAAATACAGTAAGTTTTACTGCTGAAGGAGACCTTTGGCTGGTTCCCCTCTCAGGCGGGTTGGCCCAGCGCTTGACTACCCATACGGAGGAAGAACAATATTCCAGCATATCTCCAGATGGAAAAATCATAGCGTACTCTGCCAGTTATGAGGGCCCCACAGAGGTATATACTATGCCTATTACTGGTGGCCTCCCTACTCGATGGACCTATGAGTCTGAGGGCTCTTACGTAAATACCTGGACTCCTGATGGGAAGCTAATCTACCATACCATAGCCTATAATGGGGTGCCTGATGAACAACTGGTAAGTATAAATCCTGCTACCAGGGAGAAAGAAGTGCTACCCCTTTTCCAGGCCAGTGAGTCCTCCTTTGATGGGAGTGGACAGACAGTATACTTTGTTCGACCCGCTAACCATAATGATGCTGCCAAGCGATACAAGGGAGGAACAGCCAGACAAGTCTGGAAGTATACCCTGGGTAGTGAAGAAGCTATCAAGCTTACCACTTCCTACACGGGAGAAAGTCATCACCCCCTTTGGATAAATGGACGGGTATATTTCATTTCAGATAGAGATGGGGTCATGAATATCTGGTCTATGAATGAGGGAGGAGGAGATCTCACCCAGCATACCCAGCATACGCAGTTTGATATACGCTATGCTAATTCTCACGGAAATCATCTCGTATACCAGCATGGAGCGGATATTTGGCACCTGGACCTGGAAAAGGACAGCTATACCAGGATTCCCATTACCCTTATGTCTGACCTGGACCAACTGAGAGAGAAATGGGAAATGAGTCCTCAGAAATACATTACCTCAGCACATCCAGACCAGAAAGGGGACAAGCTAGTCATTACTGCCAGGGGGCGTGTATTTGTGGTTCCAGTTAAGGGAGGCCGTTCTATTTCATTCACAGAGCCTGCTAATGTTAGGTACAGAGATGCTATATTTTCTTCAGATGGAAAATCTATACTCACGCTTTCTGATGAAAGTGGGGAGTTTGAGTTTGTCAGTTTTCCTGCCAATGGTACAGGAGATCCCACAGCCATCTCCTCTGACGGAGAGATTCTCCGTTATCAAGGCATCCCTTCTCCAGATGGGAAGTGGCTGGCCTATGATGACTTAGCCAATGATTTATACATTCTCAATCTGGAAAGCGGAGTGAGTAAGAAGATCTCTACTAACCAGGAAGGGATAGGGAGCTTCTCCTGGTCGCCAGACAGTAAATGGCTTGCCTTTATGCAATCAGCCCCCAATACCATGAGCCAGATTCACGTATATAGCCTGGAAACCACCTCTGCCTTTCCTCTTACTACAGACAGGGCTAACAGCTTTTCTCCTCAATGGAGTCCTGATGGGAAATTTATCTACTTCCTTTCTGACAGGAACTTTCAAACGCTGGTAGGATCTCCATGGGGAAGTAGGCAGCCTGAGCCCTACTTTGATGCTAGTGAAAAGATCTATCAGGTAGCACTAGAGAAAGGATCCCGCTCCCCTTTTAGGGAGACAGATGAGATTTATGAAGAAGAACAAGCTAAAAAAGAGGATAAGGAGGAAGAAAATGATGAGGACGTTAAGGTGGTGATAGATCAAGAGAATATTCAAAGCAGGATAGAAGAAGTTCCCATTTCTCCAGGGAACTATTATAGCCTAAGTGTAACAGATAAGGCGCTGTACTACCTGGCCAGAGAAACGGGTGTAAAAGCTAACACCCATTTGATGGTAGTTTCCATCAAGAATGAAGACATTAAAGCTACCAAGATGCTTAGTGATGTCAGAAGGTATGAGGTTACAGCAGATAATAAGAAGATGCTAATCTATAAGGCCTCAGATTTTTATATGGTTGATGCTGGAACCTCCGCCTTATCTGATATTAGCAAGAAAAAGGTAAAGATGAATGGATGGAAGTTTACCATAAATCCAAGGGAAGATTGGAAGCAAATATTCACAGACGCCTGGCGCATGGAGAGGGACTATTTTTATGATGCAAATATGCATGGGGTAGATTGGGAGGGGATGCATGAAAAGTATGCGCCCTTAGTAGACAGAGTTACCTGCAGAGAAGAGTTGTCAGATCTTATCATGGAACTCATTGGAGAACTGTCTGCCCTACATACCAGTGTAAGAGGAGGGGATGAGCGGGAAGATCCCAAAAATATTTCCATAGCTAATCTGGGAGCTACCTTTAAGCGAAATGAGGAGAGAGGAGGCTATGAAATCACCTATATTTATCAGGCTGATCCTGACTATCCTAACGAGAAATCTCCCCTGGATGACCCTTATCTGGATGTAGATGTAGGAGATGTGATCACCCATGTGAATGGAAAGGCTGCCTTGGAGAGTGTGGACATAGGCGAGCTTATCCGAAACCAGGTAGGGAAGCAGGTAAGACTTAGTCTGGCTAAGGGAGACAGCCAACAGGACATCATCGTAAAGCCACAGGGATCTACCTATTGGCTGAGGTATAAAGACTGGGAGTATGGAAATAGGAAGAAAGTAGATGAGAAAAGCCAAGATCAGATAGGGTACCTTCACCTAAGTGCCATGGGGAGTTTCAACATTAGTCAGTTTTACCGTGAGTTTTATCCTGTTTTTGATAGGCCGGGAATTATCATAGACATGCGCTATAACTACGGAGGAAACATAGATAGCTTCATCCTGGAAAAGCTCATGCGAAAAGCCTGGATGTATTGGAAGGCCAGGACTGGGAAACCCTACTGGAATATGCAGTATGCCTTCACAGGGCATATAGTCGTGCTGGTCAATGAGAATACCTATTCAGATGGAGAAACCTTTGCACATGGGTTTAAGGAGCTAGGCCTGGGGACTACCCTTGGTACACGTACCTGGGGTGGGCAGATATGGTTAAACTCTGCTAACCGACTTACGGATGGAGGCATAGCTAGAGCCCCCATGTTTGGTGTCTATGGAAATAATGGAGAATGGCTGATAGAAGGGCACGGATATGAACCAGATATCATAGTGGATAATCTGCCGCATGAAACCTTCAAGGGGAAGGATGCCCAGCTGGAAGCGGCCATAGAATTTCTCCAGAGAAAAATAGCAGAAGAGCCCAGAGAAGCCCCGGCTCCTCCGGCATATCCTGATAAGTCATTTGATTATCAGAAGTGAGCCCGATGATGTAAGTTGGAAAAGTAATACCCCATTCATGTTAGAACAGCTTAGACAGACCCTAACGGCCCTAACTCCCATAGATGATCGTCTATGGGAGGATATTGAAAAAAATGCGAAACCCCTAGAAGTGAGTAAGGGAGAAACCCTCATTCAGTTTAGTACAGTTTGTACTGACCTGTTTTATATAGCTAAAGGAAGCTTTGTGGTTTCACAGATAACCGAGAAAGGAGAAAGTAGGGCCGTTTGGTTTCACTTTGAAGATGCCTTTGAATATATGACCAGCCCTGACAGCTTTTTTATAGAAGAATCTACCAAGTATGAGATGAAGGCTATGGAGGCAAGTCAGGTAATTAAATTCTCCAAAGAGGTAGTACAAGGCTGGGTCAGTTCTTATCCTAGCTTTAATCGGCTGTTTCTTGATTTCATCATTAGGGATTTCGTCATTATTTATGAGGCTAGGAGTAGTTTATTGACTTTGTCTACCTTAGAATTTCTCCAGTATACCCAGGAGAAATTTCCATTTATTATTCAGCGGCTACCTTCCCATTATATAGCAGACTTTTTAGGGATTACCCCTGAGTGGTATAGTAAACTCAAGAAAAAGCTGGCCTCTTGAATTAGTTCAAGGGCTTTCTGGCTTGGGCGTAATAATTTGAGTGATTACCAAACCTAACGCCCAACTTGCTATGAGTAACAAACTAGATGCCTTCAAACAAAAGTTTTCCGAATCCATTGACACTGCTAAAGTAAAGGCCAGCCAATTGCAGGAACATGTAAAAACTTCAGGTGATAACCTGAAAGCAGCAGTAGTCGCTACTCTAGACGAGATTAAGGAGAAGGCTGCCAAGGCACAAGATACAGCCAAAGCCAAAAAAGAAGCCTTTAAAGCGGAGATGGAAGCCTTTAAGGCTGATAGGACCGCCGCTAAAGCCCTGAAAAAAGCAGAGAAAGCTGAAGAATATGCCCAAGCCTGTGTAGAAGTGGTATTTGTGGCTATGGAAGAAGCTGAGTATGCCATACAGGAAGCTATGCTCGCCGCCAAAGAAGCAGATGAATTAGTATAGTTCTGATAATTTCCCTATCAAACGAGCACTCTACTTTCGTGGGGTGCTTTTGTAGTTTTGGGGGAGGGAATCTCTTTTCTTGTAGAATCAATCTTCCTACTGTTCAGTTCACTCCCACCATTGTTCAATTCCCCTTTCCTTCCCTATCTGAGGAGCTATTTCTTACGAATCTTTGGATAAACTATTAATCCAAGGAAGACATGAAAAAGCTAATGATCTTACTACTAACCTCTATAAGTATATCCGTGCTCCCAGCCCAGCAGAAGGCTGATGATATACTGGGAATATGGTCAGTAGATTCTCAAGATGCTCATATAGAGATAAGCCAGGAAGGGGGCGAGTATGTGGGGAAAATTGTTTGGCTGCAAGCCCCTAATACAGATAAGGGCGAACCCAAGACAGACAAGAAAAATCCAGATAAGAACCTCAGAGGGAGAAGTCTCATGGGCATGCCAATGCTAACAGGGTTGACCTACCAAGACGGAAGTTGGGAAGGAGGAGAAATTTACTCTGCCCAAAAAGGCAAAACGGCTAACTGTAACCTGAAACTAATAGGAACTGATAAGCTAGTGGTGACAGCTAAGGTACTCCGATTTACTACCACTAAAGAATGGACAAGAGTCAAATAGACTTCCAGGATATTTTTCTATCCCTTTTCCAGCCTTAATTCCCAATCATGTTACCAAACAGTCTTAAAAAAAGTACTTTGTTCCTTTTTGTGAGTTTAGCGGGGTTGATGTTTGTGCGCGCACAGGAGAGCACGCCTACTTTTCTGGTCATCCAGTCACTGGAGGATGCATGGGACTATGCCCATAAGCACAACCCCAATTTACAGCAGTATCAGCTTCAGCAAAGGAAGGCAGAAGCCGACTATAAAGCAGCCCAAGCCTACAAGCTACCTCAAATCAGCGGGAGTTTCTCCCTACAGAATAATACCAGCTTAGCTACTACCCCCTTGCCTGGAGAAATATTTGGTCAGCCTGGGGAAACGGTAGATGCACAATTCGGTCAGCAGTATACCTACAATGCAGGGATCACCATATCTAAAAATTTACTGGATCAAAAAAGCAGGTTACAGGCTAAAATGACCCAGCAGAATAGTTTATACCTAAGCCAGCAGACAGTAGTATTTGAACAGGCGCTAAAAGAGCAGGTAGCCCTATATTACTATACAGCCCTGGTAGCGGAGAAAGCCCTAAGGATCAGCCAGCAAGATCTTAGGTTGGCGGACAGTATAGCGACCATCTCCAAGCAGAAGCGGGAAGAAGGGCTTATAGATCAGTTGGCCCTCAACCAGTCCCTTATCAACCGGAATAATATCAGTCAAAACATCATCCAGTATGAGTCCTTACTGGATCAGTGTCAGCAGGAACTACGAAAATTATGGGGGACCAGCTTCAGCACAGACTTGAAGTTTACAGAAGAAGTAAAGAATAC
>JBCCLI010000273.1:0-8875 GCA_039026975.1 Bacteroidota bacterium
TGAAAAAAATACAAATGTCTTCCTGATAGGAAGTAATGTAGAGACCTACATCCCCCTCAAGAAAGAGTCAAAGCGGAACTATGAAGGAAGTAGAATCAGACATTTTAGAGAAGGGGCAGAAATTCAGCTGGTAGCCATCCAGTATGATAATGATGATGATCCCTATTTTGCCACTAGAACAGTAGATCTTGGGAGAGGCTTAAGGCAGGGAAAGAAAGATCCCCGTCCTTACATGAAGACAAAAGTGAAATTCAAGAGGACTGACAAAGGGGGACTAGAAGCGCTGCTAGAAGACTTATAGAAATTTATACCAGTTGTTAGTCATTGGCTCAAAATCATTGATTTTGAGCCAAATTTTTTTGGATATATGCTTCACTAAAGGTGTACATATCGAAGTATTTACCCTCCTCAATGAGAATGGCATGATCTATCACGTGCCTGGTCAAACTAGAACCGAATTTTCCTTCCATCATGATCCTCTCCATTTGATCTTTCTCTACCAGAACCAAATTTGTATTTTCAATAAGCTGCATGAGGAGTAAGTCACTGTAGATTGAAAAGAGGCTTTCACCATCATGTGTCCAGTCAGCGGCCAGGGGATTACGTGATTGGGTTAGGTAATGAGCTACAGGCATACCCGGGAGAACCGTGTAGCTATCTTCTTTCCCAGTGGTATGCATTTTTAGCTCTTCCAGCTTCTCTGCATTAGCAGGACTTGTATATATTCCCGTTAGCGCTGGAAATGGTGTAGATAAGTAATGGGTAAGGGCTGGGCGTACACCATCTCTGTAGTGGTAGTGATTAATAAATGAATAGGCCCATAAAAGGAGAATAGCTACTACCCCAAAGAAATATCTGGGTACCCTGAAATCAAATTGGTCATATAGAATAAATAGGAAGGCAAATAGCATGGGAGTAAAGTATAGCATAGGGATATTATACCCCCAGCTAATAGAAACACACCATGCCACGGCAAGCTGTGCTAGTAGCATGGCATTTGCTTTGGTGTTAACCCAGCTTCCTTTAATACCCATCCACATAGCTATCAGGAAAAATGATTGACTAAATCCGAATCCTGGTTCCGCATAGGTAGAAGTCGAAAGAACCCTATACAGGTTTAATCCTATCAGTCCGAAGAAGAGTCCCCAGCTCAAAAAGCCAGGTAAGTTATTCCAGGGCTTAGGGAAAATCCACCTGTTCTGAATCCGCCATCCTATCCAAAAAGGGATAGCGATGAATACAAGGGCCTTCCCGTAGGAGAGAATGCCTTTCTCCCATAAGTCTGCCAGGGAGCTACTGCTAGTCGTTTGGAGTAGAAAGGAAGATAGGTAGTCTGGCAAGAACATCCACAAACTGAGAAATAATAAGCCTATCCCTATGAGAATGGACAGAGAAGCGTACAGGCCATGCCGCCACCCATGTAGGATGCCAGATAACAGCATACCCGCCGGAAGCATAGGATAAAAAGCCTGCTTGGATAAGGCTGCTAGTAGAAGAAAAAAAAGACCGATAAAAGAGGTAGTCCAGTGGGCTTGCTTAGCCCTGCCTATAGCATATAATCCCAGAGAGGACCAGAATATACCATCTACCGTATGCCAGGCCATAGGAGGGAAGTTATGCGCGCTGCAAATGAAGGCCATAGCAGCAAATATGGCAGGGGAGATGCCGATAGGCTGGAAGTCAAAAAAATCCTGTATGGTACGGGTACATACCCACACACTCACGCTAATCATTACATAGAAGAGCAGCCTGTCAACAAGAATAGGAGAGGGGAAATAGTGGGAAAGGGTGTGTAGATAAAGAGTGAGGGGAGGCCTGACATAAATAAAATCCAGGTAGGGAATTTCTCCATTATAGATTCTCCAGCTAAGTCCAAGGATAAACCCCTGGTCAGTATCAGAAAATCCATACATGCCATGCCAAAGGAAATAGGCCAGACCCAGGAAGAGACTGACAGTTCCCACGCTGAACCAACTGGCTAAACGGTATTGCATCTGGAGCTACTTAGCGATGATTTACTTAGGTGCAATATGGAGTAAAAATAGGGATATTGGAAAAAAAACGAAGTTGGGAAGCCACACACCTAGCCAGGGAGGCAGGCTGTCTCCTACTATGGCCTGCCCTGCGAATAGTAAGGCGATGAAAATGAAGCAAATCAGTAGCCCTAAGCCTATCTGAAGAGCAATGCCCCCTCGGGATTTCCGGGAAGACATGGCAAATCCTATGAGCGTAAGAATGATAATAGCAAGGGGATCTGCAAATCTCCTGTGTCTTTCTATGTAAAGTTCTTTGAGAATGTCTGATCCTCGCATCTCTTCCAGCTTAGTGTATTCCAGCAGGACAGGGAGGGTCATACTTTCCGCTTTTTGCTCCCTGATGAAAATATCATCCGGCGTCAGCAGAAACATGGTATCCAGCCTATTAGTAATACTGAGACTTTCATCCTCTCCATCTATATGCCGGGTTCTCACCTTTTCCAGTAACCAGTTCTCAGTGGAGTCTACCCAAATAATCTTTCGTGCATTAATCTTGGTCACAATTTCTCCATCCTCTATTCTCTCTAGCGAAAAGTTGTGGCCTTCTTTCCGTTTTTCATTGTAATAGCTGATGTACACATAGGTGTCCAGGGCCACCTTTTTATGGATGTCTTTGGTGCTAGAAATACGCTTAGAGCGCATCTCATACTTATACTCGAAGTCTAACTGACGGGCAGTAGACTGCGGTACCAGGTAAGCTTTCAGATAAAAGGAAACACCAGCCAGTAAACAAGCAGCCATGATGTAAGGGACTAATAACCGATAATAGCTTACTCCTGAACTTAATAGAGGCACTATCTCTGTCCGCTGGGCCATTCTGGAAGTAAAAAAGATGACCGCAAGGTAAATGCAAATAGGCGCCAGACTACTCCCCCAAAAGGGGACAAAATTCAGATAATAGACAAAAATGATCTCATACAAGGAAGGATTCTTGGATAAAAACTCATCCAGTTTCTCCACTATATCCACCACTATGCTAATGGCTATCACCATCCCCAGAATAAACAGAAAGGTGGTGATAAACTGGCGCATAATGTACCAGTCTATAATAGTCAGATATTTCTTTAACCGCTTTATCACCCCTCAAAGTTAGTATTTTCTCTGGGCGGGTTGTATAGGAAGTTGGAAAACCATGGCAGCTTTAAAGCTTTTTTAACAGTTTGACTAGCAACCTAAGTGTAAATTGTGAGCGTTTAATGACAGAGCGACGCAAATATCTACTCAAGTAGATTAGAGAAATTTTATTAGTTTTGCCGCCATGATGAGAAAAGTGCCTTTACTCTTACTGAGCTGCGTGTTGGTGGGGCTTTTATCCGTGTCTTGTTCTAAGGAGACGCGTAAGTTCAGGAAATACAGCACTAAAGGGGATATTTCACAGAAAGATTCTGCTGCTTTTTACTTCTACAATAAGGGAGACTACGACAAGTCTGGCTTCCTGATGGAAGAGCTCTTACCTATATATGGGGGGAGACCCAGGGCTGAGGAGGTGTTATACCACCTAGCCTATAGTAAGTATAAACAAAAGCGGTATCTCCTTGCAGCCTACCATTTTGAGCAGTATGCCAAGCAGTATGCTAACAGTCCCCGGTCAGAGGAATGCCTCTATATGGTAGCCTATTGCTACTATACACAGTCAGACCCTTATTACCTGGATCAGGGGTCCACCAGGAAAGCTATAGACCAGTTTCAGTATTACCTAGTCAACTTCCCAGAGTCAGACAGAAGAGAAGACGCCAATGGCTATCTAAGTGAATTACGAGAAAGGCTAGCTAATAAAACCCTGGAGCAGGCTTACCTATACTTTAACACAGAG
This sequence comes from Bacteroidota bacterium, assembly GCA_039026975.1. Classification (GTDB taxonomy): domain Bacteria; phylum Bacteroidota; class Bacteroidia; order J057; family J057; genus JBCBKZ01. Next base: position 3,850 of record JBCCLI010000273.1, read on the forward strand.
CAATATAAAGCCGCTGTAACTGCATTTGAGGTATTTATGCAGGAGTATCCTGACAGTAGATACAGGGAGGAAGCGGAGTTTATGATGTTTAAAAGCACTGTATCTTTGGCAGATGCTAGTACAGAAAGGAGAAAAAAGAATAGATATTTAGATGCGTTAGACTTCTATCAAAATTTTATAGACAGGTATCCGGAGAGCGGATATATTAAGGAAGCAGAAGGCATTTTTGGTAAGGCTAAGAAAAGCTTAGAGAAAATTCTGGAAAGAGAAGAAGACGCCAACTCTTAATTGAAATTGGCAATTATTTTTTGCACATTTGCGTTCCTTATTGAAGAATCCTACCATAAATTCTCAAAATAATTAAATGGAGAGCAGTTTCTTATCAAAAGAGAGTTTCCTTCCAGTAGATATTTACGACCTGGAAACCAAAGGGGGCAATATCTACAGAGCCCTGGTGATAGTGGGAAAGAGAGCTAACCAGGTTACCAGTGATTTGAAAGAAGAACTGACGGGTAAGCTGGCTGAGTTTGCTCCTGCTTATGATAACCTGGAGGAAGTCATGGAGAACAAGGAGCAGATAGAAATTTCTCGCTTCTATGAGAGAAAGCCTAAAGCTACTCAAATAGCCTTAGAGCAATTCCTGGATGAGGAAGTATACTTCAGAGATCCACACGAGCACGATCTTTAATCAGAGATCAAAATAAAGTAATATGTATCCGTAGTATCTTTCTGAGATGCTACGGATATTTTTTGTTAACTAGTATCTTTTGACAGAGAATATGTTAAGTGGTAAGAAGATCATATTAGGGGTAAGTGCTAGCATAGCCGCATATAAGGCCGTTTACCTTCTTAGGCTTTTAGTGAAGGCTGGTGCTGAAGTAAAAGTGGTAATCACCCCCTCGGTCAAAGAATTTGTGGCGCCACTTACCTTCAGTAGCCTATCAGGAAAGGAGGTCTTTTCCGGGGTTTGGGAGGCTAACTGGTCTGAGCATGTAGCCCTGGGTACCTGGGCCGACTTGATCATTATAGCGCCTGCTACCGCTAACACACTTGCTAAAATGGCGCAGGGGATCTGTGATAATGCCTTGTTGGCTGTTTACCTGGCGGCGAGGTGTCCTGTTATGGTGGCTCCTGCCATGGACGCAGATATGTACCTCCACCCAAGCCTCAACAGAAACATAGACACCTTACAGAAAGATGGAATTCACGTCCTGCCGGTAGGGACGGGCTACCTTGCAAGTGGACTGACAGGACAGGGTAGACTATTAGCGCCAGAGGAGATAGTAGCAGCAGCTTCAGCCCTATTTGCAGAACCTCTGTTAGCAGGAAAAAAAGTCCTTATTACAGCAGGTCCTACGCAGGAAGCCATAGACCCAGTACGCTATATTACCAATCACTCTTCGGGTAAAATGGGATATGCCCTGGCTAAGGCAGCAGCAGACATGGGCGCTACCGTCACCTTAGTGAGTGGGCCGGTAAGCTTACCTTCCCCTCAAGAAGTGAATACTATACCTGTCATCTCAGCCCATGAAATGGCTGAAGCTACCTTTACACATGCTGGCGTACAAGATATAGTTATCATGGCAGCCGCAGTTAGCGATTATTCTCCCAGGCGGGTAGCAAGAGAGAAAATAAAAAAGAGTGGAGAGGAAATGGTACTGGAACTTTCCAAAACCACTGATATATTGGGCACTTGGGGGAAAAAAAAGCCAGCTGGTCAATTCCTGGTGGGCTTTGCATTGGAAACTGAGAATGAGAGAGAACATGCCCTGGGAAAGTTGACCCGTAAAAACCTAGATATGATAGTGATGAACTCCCTCAAAGATGCAGGTGCAGGGTTCGGGCATGATACGAATAAGATCACCATTTTTGATAGGGAAGGGGGAGAAACATCCTTTCCCTTGAAATCAAAAGAAGAACTGGCAAAAGATATTATGCTGGAAATCGTTCATAAAATTCACCCCTAAGAAATAGTTGCAGCAAAGAAGCTTATGCGAATAATACATCCCATAACCGGTCTTGTTTCATGTCTGTTCCTTCTACTTTCTTCCCTTATCCCCTTACAGGGACAGGAATTATTAGTTAATGTAAGTGTGGATGGCCGCCAGATTCAAGGAGATAAGCAGATTTTTGATGATATGGAGCAGAACATTTCCCGTTACATTAACTTCCAAAGATGGGGAGGAGATCAGTTTGAAGCATTTGAAAGGGTGAGATGTAACCTCCAGATCATTGTGAATGCTAGACCATCGGCAGATAAGTTTAATTGTACGGCCAACTTAATCGTTTATCGGCCGGTCTTAAACTCTACCTATGAGACCATTACCCTGAACATCTCAGATCCGGAGTTTAACTTTAACTACGTGCCTCAGCAGCAGATGCAGTTTTTTGATAATGTCTTTAATGATAACCTGACAGCCCTGCTGAATTTCTATGCCTACATTATCCTGGGATTTGATTATGACAGCTTCTCTAATAATGGAGGTGACCCCTTCTTCAAAAAAGCCTTTGAGCTGGTTTCCATAGCCTCCACAGCTTCCCAGGACCTTGGGTGGCGTTCTAATGAGAATCAGCGAAATAGGTTCTGGTTAATAGAGAATATCACCAATAGCCGCTATTCTCTTTTTCATGATGTCATGTATACCTACCATAGACAGGGACTGGATCTGATGGATAGCAATGCTGCTAAAGGAAGAATCTCCATCTTGAAAGCCCTGGAGAATATGCAGGAGCTGAGTGAGCAAAATCCTCTCCTACGCCTCATCAGAATGTTTCTGGATGCAAAGGATGATGAGCTAGTGGGAATTTTTGGGAAAGCATTTCCTGCGGACCAAAATAAGTTCCTAGAGCTCATGAATGACCTCGACCCTTCCAATATGAAGGCCTATGAAAGCATCAGAAAGTAGGCTACAATATGTAGTGGCTTAAGTCTTTCTGGGTTACTACTTCATTTAGTGTTTCCTTCACAAAGTCCAGGCTAATCTCAAAATGGGTGTTGGGATTCACATCCGGTACTTCAAACAGTATATCATTTAGGAGATTACTCATGATGGTATGTAACCTTCTGGCGCCTATATTTTCTACCTCCTGATTAACGTGAAAGGCAAGACGAGCAATCTCCTGGATAGCCTCATCCTCAAAGCTTAACTCCACTTTTTCACTTTCCATAAGGGCCTGGTACTGCTTAGTGAGGGCATTCTCTGGTTGGGTGAGAATCTTCACGAAGTCTTCTTCCGTCAGGGAGTTTAGTTCCACCCTGATAGGGAATCTCCCCTGTAGTTCAGGGATGAGGTCTGAAGGCCTGGACACATGAAAGGCACCTGCCGCTATGAAGAGCACGTGGTCTGTCTTAACACTTCCATGCTTAGTATTTACTACCGTGCCTTCTACTATGGGGAGTAAGTCTCTCTGTACCCCCTGTCTGGAGACATCTGGCCCTCCTTTAGCGGAACTAGCAACGGCTACCTTATCTATCTCATCTATGAACACTATGCCAGCATTCTCTACTCTTTCCAGTGCATCCCGCGTTACCGTGTCCATGTCTATGAGCTTTTGGGCTTCCTCATCGGTCAGGAATTCTCTGGCTTCTTTTACCGTCATCTTGCGGTTTTTCTTCTTCTTAGGGATCATGCCGCTCAGCATATCCTGAAGGCCGTCCATTCCATCCATACCCATAGGCCCTACTACCTGCACATTATGGGAAGGAACCGTCACTTCTACTTCTATCTTTCTATCCTCCAGTTCTCCATTCTTTAGTTTTTGCCTGAACTTTTCTCTCGTACGTTCATTTAGCTCCTCATCACTGTAGTCTGAGGGGTAACCTATTTCCGCACTTTCTTTCTTGTCGGCTGAAAAGGGTTCTATCTGAACTGATCTATCTTTTTTTCTCCTGATAGGAGGAATAAGGATATCCAAAATGGCTTCTTCCGCATTTTCTTTAGCCTTTTCTTTGATCTTTTCTTTCTGCTCCGCTCTTACCATGCCTATGGATTGTTCCACCAGGTCTCGTACCATACTTTCCACATCTCTCCCTACATAGCCTACCTCTGTAAATTTAGAGGCCTCTACCTTGATGAAAGGGGCTTGTGCTAACTGAGCCAGCCTACGGGCTATTTCTGTCTTCCCCACTCCCGTAGGGCCTATCATCATGATGTTATTAGGGATGATCTCCTTTTGGATATCATCCCGAGCATTCAGTCTACGCCACCTGTTTCGCAGGGCTATGGCTACCGCTTTTTTCGCATCAGCCTGCCCAATGATGAATTTATCCAGTTCCTGTACTATGCGGGCAGGAGTTAAGTTCTCTTCCATGCAACCTTCTTAAGCTCGAAATCCTATTAAATAGCTAAAAATAGCAAAATCATGAATGGAGAATGGAAAAACTTATTGAATAATCTGTTTTTTTGTTCTTTCAATAGCTTAGTCTTCTTGCTATGACCCTGAGTACAGATTTTGTGTGGCTTTACCTCATGGAAGAAATGGGAGAAGAAATGGGGAATAGAAACTATCTTCCCATTTCAGCTAAACAGCAGTTTAGGAGAACTGACTTTGTGGGCTTCCAAAATTGTCTGTTTAATATTTCTACCTATGAAGACGTCATTATCCTGGAAGTGCAGCTGGGTATTCGAATCCAGGAGGTGGAGGACATTGTGTTTCCTTACACCAGGAGCTCCCTTTCCTTTAAGAATGATTCCCATACCCTCCTGATTTCACAGGCTAAGTTGATTGGAACATCTATCAAAAGGTATAAAGTTAGGGATGTGTACGAGCTGGATTACGCCATTCACCAGCTAAATAATTTTCTGTGGAGCCAGGGATTCCCTTTTTTGGATGAAAACCGCTCTCTGGCTAAGGCGGAATCCCTCTTAAATGCACACCCTCGCAGTCCTTCTTTATTCTTTCATAACCAGTTTCATAGATGCCTTAAGGGAATCACAGCAGCCTACCTCATTAAAAGGCCGGACAGACACAAGCTGGCCGATATCTACGCTTCAAATCTAAAAAAGCTACCTGCCGTTACTATAAA
>JBCCLI010000274.1:0-8875 GCA_039026975.1 Bacteroidota bacterium
AATACCTTATCTGATGTAAAAGCTTACGAGTATAAGATAGTCTTTTTCGAAAATGTAGAAGCTAACTATCACGGAATCTCCTTTCAGTATCTGGATACTTTTACTACCAGCCTCAGCATGACCTATGAAGCTATGAAGCGGGAATTGGTCAGGAACCATAAGAAGTTCCCTAATCCGGCTACCTTCCTGCTATATGCGGTGAAGCCTTTCCCTGAGGAGTCAGCCCTCCTGCCAGTGGCTAAACGCAAGATGCTTTCCTATTTAAAGTAGCGCTATTTACTCAAGACATTGATCAGGTCATACTGGGTGATGATATCCAGTTTGCCCGTTTCTTCCTGAACCAGGACAGCAGGATTTTCTTTGTTGATCAGTTTAGAGATAACATCTATGCGTGTAGTGGGCAGGACAAATGGTAATGGATCAGCCATAGCCACTGAGACCTCAGCATTTTTCAAGGCTGGATCATCCAGAATCATATTTAGCACTCTACTCTCATGTAGACTCCCTACTATCTGATCCCCCTTATAGACAGGGATCTGAGAAATAAGCTGTTCTCGCATGATATTCAAGGCGGTGGATAGGGGATCATCCTCTTGAAGAGAAACTAAGTTACTTCCGTTTCCGCTTTTGGTGGAAAGGATCTGGTCTGCCGTAACCATCCCTTTCTCATCCAGGAAATTATGGTTTCTCATCCACTCATCATTATAGACCTTTCCCAGGTAGCGGGTACCGTGGTCAGGAAGAACAATGACCATAATATCATCCTTCTTTAGCTGCTTAGCATACTCAAGTGCTCCCTGCACAGCAGAGCCACATGACCAGCCGATGAATAACCCCTCTGTCTTAGCCAGCTTACGTGTCATAAGGGCGCCGTCCTTATCAGACACCTTCACGATGTGGTCAATGACAGACATATCACAGTTTTCAGGGAGAATATCCTCTCCTATTCCTTCTGTCAAATATGGGTAGATCTCTTTTGTGTCTATTTCTCCCGTTTCATGTAGCTTTTTGAAAATGGAACCGTAGGTATCTATGCCTATGGTTTTTACATGTGGGTTTTGGGCCTTAAGGTAGGTAGATACTCCGCAAATGGTTCCACATGTTCCCATACCAGCGGCAAAATGGGTGATTTTCCCTTCTGTTTGCTTCCATAGCTCCGGTCCGGTTACTTCTATGTGTGCCTGCTTATTACTGGGATTATCATACTGATTCATGTGGATGGAGTTGGGGATCTCCCTGGCTAGCTTGGCAGCTACTGAATAGTAGGATCTAGGATCTTCCGGTTCCACATTGGTAGGGCATACGATCACTTCTGCCCCTACTGCTCTTAGTATATCTATTTTTTCCTGGGACTGCTTGTCAGCCATAGTAAAGATACATCTGTACCCTTTTACGGCTGCCCCTAAAGCTAGGCCCATACCTGTATTTCCTGATGTACCTTCTATGATGGTTCCCCCCGGCTTAATCTTCCCGGCTTTCTCAGCATCCTCAATCATCTTAATCGCAATACGGTCCTTGATGCTATGGCCCGGATTAAAGTATTCTACTTTAACTAAGACGGTGGCTTTTATGTGGGAGGCTACGGATTGTAATTTTACCAGCGGTGTATTCCCGATGGTTTCTATGATATTATTGTAGTACATCATGTGAGTAGCTTGGAAGAAAGCGTTTAGAATTATGCTCGTATGAAAAGATGTACGAAGCTAATAGAATTTTTGATACTGGCTTAGCCTTTTTTAAGGCAAAGCCTATTAGCAGCATATGTCAGAATGAGTTTCTGCTGAAGACAGGTGTGATCATCTAATAAAGTATTAGCTACTATCTGATTAATAAATGAGGGAAGGTTCACTTGAGGAAGAAGTACCAAAGCTCATAAAATACATGAGTCCATACTGCCACAGGTAGCTTGCATGTAGTGTATATGTGATACATAATGATCCCGAAGAAGAAACGGTAGATCAGGGTATACATATAAAAGGTATCACTGTATTCCAGGAGATAGTGAGAAAGCGCATAGATCAATGCACTAAGGATGATAATGAAAATGGTGGATACCTTTTCTATGGTAGGAAACTTGGGAATGGGCTGGGTGATCTTTTTGATATTTAAGAAAAGTGTGATTACGCCAAATCTAAAAATGATTTCCTTATAAAATCCGGACCCAAAAGCGAGTGAAAAATCCATAAAGGGATTAGTAAGGTAGGCGGCCAGGCTTCTATTAGCCTCTAAAGGGGTGGGGATGGTTTCCTGTGGAAATAAGAGGGCCATAGTCAGAAAAGTAATACTTGGGAGAAACATGTAAATGAGGGAACCCCAGAAAAAGCCTTCAAAGTTGATAAGGAAGAATCTTATCCAGTCGGGCCTATACTTTTTCTTTTTGGGCGTTTCATAAAAGATCTTTTTCTCTTTGGCCTTCTTTTTATCAGCCTTATCCTTTTTGCGCTCCTTCGCATCTTTTTCTCCTATCCAGTCTAGTCGGATATACCATCCACAGTACAGAATGATGGTGAGGGAAATGAGAAGTGTCCCTCCTGGTAAAACCATGTTAGGAATCGCAAACCAGAAATCTGAGCCATTATAAATGACTGCATTAGGGGTCTTAGAAAGATTGAAAATAAGCTCATATACCACCAGGACGATGATATATTGGAAGTAGGGAAAGAATCTATGTTTGGTTATGCTCTTCCTATACTCCTTAAAGGGTTTTTCAAGTACCTCCGGATTCATGTAAGCTACCCCTTCCCTAGTGTGGAATTAATACTTGATCCTAATGGTATACTGATGAGGGCCTAAGGCCTGAATAGCAGCTGGCGAAAGGGCAATGATAGCATCTTCCTCAGCAGGCAGGTAGCCCACTATAGTTACTTCTACGTCCTTATCATTTCCGGGGACTTCTACCTTTACTGTGGAACCAGGCTGTAGGTACTTATGCAGGGCATACAAGTTTTGGGCACCAGGCATTTTAGCTTCATAAGCTATGAAACTTCCATATTCCACATATCTGGCACTATTTCTTTCCGGCTGGTACTTATAAGTGGAGATATTACCAGGATAGTCCAGGTAAGGATCCTCTATGGTCCGCTTGGCTGGAAGGCCTCTATTAAGGTCTGCCGTATACTCATCCTCAAATGCTGCCCCTCCTCTTCCTACGTTACCGCTTCCCAGTCTTAGGTTATCTCTAGGACCCTCATTATACCCAAACCCAGGTGCAGTTCTGTAGTCACCATAGTATTTCCCTACAATTACCACATCATCCTGGCGAACATCATTTACGCCATTCCATAGCTTAATCTGCTCTACAGACACCTCAAATTTTACAGCGACATCATAGATATTTTCTCCTGCCAGTACCCTGTAGTATTTACTTTTAAGAATCGGGGCACCAGGCGTTGAGGTACCTGTAGCTGTCCCATTATCAGAGGTATTATTAATAGAGTTTAATTTCTTTAGAAAATCAGGATCCAGTCCACTTCCATCATCAGATGGGGTAGGAGTAGGAGAAAAAATAGGTACATTTCCATTACGGTCTTGGTTTGGGCTCCTGGAAGGGTACATATAAGACTGCTGATTGGGCTGGCTATATGGATCATATCCCTGAGAAGGGGATCTGGAAATCTGGTCTAGCATGTAGTCCTCCCTGGACCGGTAGGTATTAGGGGTGGACTGGGCGGGTGGCTGGTATAATAAATTATCCAGAGAAGGCTGTGCCGCAGGCGTAGGAATACCTCTATTCACATAATTGCGCTGCTGCTCATAAGTGGTCAAGTCTTTATACCTGATACCTGAGCCCATATTAGTGTTTGTTGTGGGCGCTGGTCCACGCGTAACTTGCTGGGGCGTTGTGTATATATCAGGAATCTGAGACTGGGATAATCCTCTGTCTACCTGTGTAGCCTGGCTTTGGTTATTTAGTCTGTCTATAACTAATAATTCCTTATTTGGGTAGATGCCATCACTGGTCAGCTTATTAAGTGTCTTAAGCTCTGCTACCGTCATGCCATACATTCTCGCTATTTTAGAGAGCGTTTGCCCATAGACTACCAGGTGTCTGGAGGTAGCCTGCTGCGCATCAACAGAAAACGGAGCTAGTAGAAAACACCCTATTACGATGACAAGAATGAGCGGATTAGTCTTCAAGAAGTTCATGATTTTGTGGGTTAGATTCATGTAAGTACCCAGATAGTATGCTGATTATCATGAGATAATGCCCTCAACGAGACATTGTAAGGCATAAATTATACGATAAATATAAAACTAAATTGTGAATTTTACAGATACATTCCTTGAAAAAAGGAAAAATTTATCTTTTGATAGTTAGTGGGTTATACGTAATGACTTAGAGTAAAGGTTTAGGTACTTCCTCTCTTATCTGAGGACCATCCCCACATTTAAGGCAGCAGGGTTTTCAAGGAGCTCTTCCAGATTCGTTTCCATTCCCCACTCTTTCTTACTCCTTTGTTCAAACCCTATGCTGGGAGAGCTGTAGAATACCTTCACTTTTTTGTCAAATCGGTAGGTACATTTGTATTTCATCTCCTTAAACATGCTCATGATCATTTGGGACCTCTCATCATCCTGTAATTGAGATAGAAGCTCCATCTGAGAATCAGCTTGGTGTTTTCTCCTGATGATATTACCGTTCCAGAAGAAGATCTTTTGTGCTGATTTGATTTGGAGAATATCAGCTAATGCCATGTTGAGGGCATCAGGAGAGGAAAAATCAAAAGAAATCTTTAAGGTATACCTGTCTTCATCAAAGTCCGCCCTGGCTTTAGTTATGCCGGAGATGTTCTTCAGGCTGGTAATCCAATCATCTGTACTCTTTCCCATCATATCCTGATTTTCCTCAAACCCACCGCTCATTTCTAGTAAGGAGGACATCTCACTCATGTCTACCGTGTATTCCATGCTTCCTGATCCATCCTGGCGGAAAGTGTAGGACTCTATAATGGTTAGGCAAGAGGAAAGGCTACAACAGAGGATAAGTAGAAGCAGGAATCTAAGGTTCATTATTCGTGTGTTTAAGGTAGGAGATAGGAAATGATAGGTAATAATACGAAATAAGCTAGATTTCCTTCTTATTCAATTTTCCCCCCATCTGTAGGTATTCTGAGAAAGGTCCATTTGGTCTATGATCCTGTGCGTTACGGTATCTACTACCTCTTCTATGGTAGTGGGCTTGGAATAAAATGAAGGGATAGCTGGCAGGATAATGCCACCTGCCTGGGTGACGGTGCGCATATTCTCTAAATGGATAAGGTTAAAAGGAGTATCTCTCACCATACATATAAGCTGCCTTCTTTCCTTGAGAATAACATCAGCGGCACGTGTAATAAGATCATCTGAAAACCCACTGGCTATTCTCCCCAGAGTACCCATGGAGCAGGGAGCAATGACCATATGCATATACCTGGCTGATCCAGAGGCAAAGGGCGCCATGTAATCCGTACGTTCATATACAGGAAAGGGGCATTCAAAAGGGATACCCAGCTCGTGCTGCCATACATCTGGGGCATTTTTAGACAGCACTACGCCCACTTCTAAGTGTTCAATCACAGCAAACTGCTGAAGTAAACGCTGGGCGTAAATACTTCCACTAGCACCAGTTATGGCTAAAACTACCTTCTTTTTCATCTTATTCTGGCTGTACAGGTGAATATAGGAGAGGACAAATTAAGGGTGAGATTGTTTACATAAGAAAATTCTTTTAAGATAAGCTGACAGATGCTTTTGATATGCAGGAAAAAGATGTAAATTTGCCATCCCAAAAAGATTAACATGTACGCAATAGTAAATATAAAAGGCTTCCAATTTAAAGTGGAAGAGGGTCAAGAGCTCTATGTAAACAGACTAGCGGAGGAAGAAGGAGATACAGTAACTTTTGAAGAAGTTCTTCTACTTGATAATGAAGGGAGCGTATCCGTAGGGAAACCACTAGTGGAAGGTGCCAGCGTGTCTGCTAAAGTGGTAGAGCATGTAAAGGATAAGAAGGTGATCGTATTTAAAAAGAAGAGAAGAAAAGGATATAGAGTGAAAAACGGACACCGTCAATACTTGTCTAAGATAGAAATAGAAAGCATTACAGTATAACTTCTAATAAGATTTACAGCTATGGCTCACAAGAAAGGTGGAGGTAGTTCACGTAACGGTCGCGATTCAGAAAGTAATCGCTTAGGAGTAAAAATCTATGGCGGACAGGCAGTAATTCCTGGAAATATCATCGTTCGTCAGCGTGGGACTAAATTCCGTGCTGGTAAAGGTGTAGGGATGGGAAAAGATCATACGTTATTTGCCTTAGAAGGTGGGTTAGTAAAATTCACAGACCGTACTTTCAATCAGAAAACCCGTAAGGTGGTGAGCATAGTTCCCGCTGAAACGGCTGAGTAAAGACAAAATACAAAATCAAGAAAGGTGCCATGTGTATGTATACATGGCACCTTTTGTATATTAGTCCAAAAACTTCATATGTAAAGATAATTCATAATTTTGGCCATTTATCCGCTAATAGTATCCGTTCAATTCAGATGAATTGTCTCCAACCTTCTATCTCAATAAATTGATCCTGAGATGAGAAATTAAAATTTTCGTAATAAAAAATGATTTCTCACAAAAGCATGAAAATGATAATTATGCTTCATAAGGGGGAAGCTATAACTTACTACTAGTCTGCTGCCCCCAACCTAACAGCCTTCCAGTTGAAGGAGAGATTTCTCCTATACCGTCAAGCTTATAACGTAAGGAATGTGAATAAAGCCTTTAGGTGAGTTGAAAGTATTTTGATAATCTGATAGTATGAAAGCTAAGGTAGTAGAGGGTGGGGAATCCGGTTTTCCAGTAGGCCCTACAGCTCATACAGAGAGAATAAGGCTGTATGACACATAGAACAGAACATGTTATCATTTTTCCAGCAGTTAGATAGGGAAATCTTTAAGGAGATTGACAATCAGTAAGCTATCAGGAAATAGCAGATAAGACCGGCTCTTTCGTGATAGTCTATTTGAAAACAAAGAACCATTTTTATTCATCATTCTAAAGTATAACTATACATGTGTGGTATTTGTGGTAAAATCCATTTTGACGCTACTCACTCCATAGACCCCGTCCAGCTTGAACGTATGAGTGAAACCCTTTACTACAGAGGGCCAGATGATAGTGGGCAATTTATCTCTGGTAATGTAGGGTTAGGATTTCGAAGATTAAGTATCATAGACCTGACAGGTGGGCACCAGCCGCTTTCCAATGAAGACGAAACTATCTGGATAGCATTCAATGGAGAGGTTTATAATTTCAAAGAAATAAGGAAAGACCTTCAGACAAAAGGGCATGAGTTTAGGTCCCATTCTGACTCTGAGGTGGTGGTTCATGCGTATGAGGAGTATGGAGAAGCCTGCGTAGACCACTTTAGGGGCATGTTTGCCTTTGCTATATGGGATGAGAATAAGCAGCAGCTATTTTGCGCCAGAGATAGGTTTGGGATCAAACCCTTCTTTTACTACCTGGACAACGACAAATTTATATTCGGGTCAGAAATAAAGGCCTTATTGGCTGCAGGAGAAATCAGGACAGAACTGGATGTCCACGCCTTGGATTCCTATTTGGCTTTTCAGTACATAGCGGGAGAAAGAACCATTTATGAAGCCATCAAGAAGCTGAGGCCCGCCCATACGCTCACCATCAGGCCCAGAGATACCCATAACAGGCTGACTATCCGGAAATATTGGGAGACAAACTACGAGCCTGATTTTAGTAAAACTGAGGCTGACTGGATAGAGGAGCTAGATGAAGTATTGACGGAATCAGTCAAGCTTAGGCTCATAAGTGATGTGCCACTGGGGGCCTTCCTGAGTGGAGGGATAGATTCCAGTTCTGTGGTAGGGCTGATGAGTAAAATCTCTAATTCTCCCGTCAAGACATTCTCCATAGGATTTAAGGAAAAGAAATTCAATGAGTTACCCTTTGCCAGAGAGGTAGCTAGGCGATATAATACAGAGCATTATGAGCAGATTATAGAGCCTGAGTCTATAGATCTGCTGCCATTACTGGTGCAGGCGTATGATGAGCCATTCGCAGATTCTTCCGCCATCCCTACTTACTATGTATCTAAGTTTGCGAGAGAGTATGTAACTGTGGTCCTATCAGGAGATGGGGGAGATGAACTATTTGCCGGCTATAACCACTATCCTAAATGGGCTAAAATCCATAAGTATAATATCACTCCGGCCGCCTTCAATAAGGTAGTGTGGGGCAACATCCATAAAATGATTCCCACCAAAGTAAAAGGGAAGGGGATCACTTACCTGCTTTCCCAAAACAGAAACTATTTTGGGAGCAGTGCCAAGACATGGAATATACCGGAAAGGGCAGCTCTGTATAAGAGGGAGCTGTGGGCTAAGTTAGCTGATGCTCCAGCAGAGTTATACAGAGAGGGGTTCATTAGAAATGCCAATAGCAGAGACTTTATCTGGAGAATGCAGCATGCAGATATGCATACCTATATGACGGATGATGTGTTGACCAAGGTAGATAGGGTGAGTATGCGCGTATCTTTGGAAGCACGTGTCCCCATCCTGGATCACAAAGTAGCTGAGCTAAGCTTTAAGATTCCTACCTCTTTCAAACTCAGAGGAGATGACAAGAAGTACATTCTGAAAAAGGCTATGGCCAAGTACCTTCCTGAAGGGGTTATCTCTCATAGAAAGCAGGGATTCTCTGTGCCGCTAAAGCAGTGGTTTAAAGATGATCTGAAGGCATATGTACACGAGAAGCTAGTTAATCCCAATCCTCTATTGGCAGAGTTTATCAACCAGGAGTACGTGGCCAAGATTATAGAAGATCATAACTCCGGGATGAGAGACCTAAATAATAAAATCTGGTC
>JBCCLI010000275.1:0-8842 GCA_039026975.1 Bacteroidota bacterium
TCCGTAGCATTCTTTCCTACTTCTTCAGCCGTTCCCTCACCGGCAGCATTTACTCTGATAGAATGACAACCCAGAAACTTGGCGGCTTCTACCCACTGGTAATGGTTCTCAACGGTCTGCATTCTTTTAGCAGCATCTGCATCTCCAAGGTTCCCTTCTCTATCTACCATGATTAGCAGACTTACCACCCCATTATCCTCAGCACGCTTTTTCATTTCTCCCAGGTATACCATGTCCTTTCCTTTATCCTTAAAAAACTGATTGACATATTCTACTGCCGAAATCCCAAAGTCGGTTTTAGTCTTTACAGCAAAATCCAGGTTGTCCAGTTTACCTGCCCTGATGGTTCTGTGTAAGGACCATTGGGCAAGAGAGATAGTAAAAAACATCTCAGCAGAAGATAAGGAAGTCTGTTCTTCTGCTTTTTCTTCTTTTGTAGGAGGCGCACAGGAAGTAAGCCATGCTGGTAGTGCGTACAATGAGGCCCCAGTAACTAGCGAGTTACGTAGAAAAGTCCTTCTAGATCGATTCATGAATGATTGTATTTGGTTGATAATATGTTTGTGAGAAAATAAGAAATTATCAGATTCATATGAAAATATGTCTTATGTGACTATATTAGAAATGGATGATATGATGGTATAAGCAAATCAGCTCACCCTCTCATATGTTAAAGACTAACAGGAAAAAATATATTTACTACTAACTATGGATGCAACTATCAATCGATCGAGGCTTTTCTTAGCCTCATGTATGGCCCTAATAGCCACTGCCATGTCATTTGCCATAAGAGGGGATCTTATGGGTCCCTGGGGGGAAGTATTTACGCTGACAGGTGAACAAATAGGCTGGGTTACAGGAACAGCTTTCTGGGGATTTACCTTAGCCATGATTTTTGGTGGCCCTATTGTGGATGTAATTGGCATGAAAAGAATTATGCTATTTGCCTTTTTAGGCCATCTAGCCGGGGTACTGGTTACTATCACAGCCACAGGATTCTGGACCCTATTTTTAGGAACGCTGCTTATAGGGATAGCCAATGGGCTCGTAGAAGCTGCCTGTAATCCCCTGGTCGCAGGTATGTACAATACAGAAAAGACTAAGATGCTTAACCGTTTCCATGTTTGGTTCCCTGGGGGCATTGTCATTGGTGGCCTAGTGATGTACTTGATGAGTAATATGGGTATGGGCTGGCAAC
Source organism: Bacteroidota bacterium (assembly GCA_039026975.1). Taxonomy (GTDB): domain Bacteria; phylum Bacteroidota; class Bacteroidia; order J057; family J057; genus JBCBKZ01. The sequence continues at coordinate 1,199 of JBCCLI010000275.1, forward strand.
TGAAAGTAGGTGTCATGCTAATACCCACCCTGATTTATGGATATCTTTTCTTTGGGCAGAGTTTCCCAGAAACAGAAAGAGTTTCTTCTGGCGTTAGCACAGCTGATATGTTTAAGGCATGTGCCAGTCCTATTTTTATCTTCATGGTCATTTGTATGTTCATGACAGGTGCTACAGAGCTGGGAACTAACCAGTGGATTACTTCTCTTCTCGAGAATGTAGGGGTACAATCTATTTTGGTCCTGGTATTTATCAGTGGGATTATGGCAGCAGGAAGAGCGTTTGCAGGCCCTGTTGTACATAGATTTTCAGAAACAGGGGTACTCTTAACCTCAGCTGTTCTTACAGCCCTGGGTCTTGTGCTAATGAGCCAAATGAGTGGAGGAGCTATTTTTGTAGCTGCTGCTATTTTTGCTGTGGGTATCACCTACTTCTGGCCTACCATGCTGGGATATGTTAACACCTACCTCCCTAAAACCGGAGCCCTAGGCCTTTCTATTATGGGAGGCGCAGGTATGTTATCTACCTCCCTTATCATCCCATACATGGGTAGAATTAAAGAAGAACAAACTGCGCTGGCAGCGGATGCTGGGCTAGATGCGACAGCAGCAGACCTAGCAGGGGGAGCTGCTACCCTTCAGTATGTGACCGTACTGCCTATTATTCTAATTGCTGCATTTATATTCCTCCATTTCTACACCAAGAAGAATCTTAAAGCAGAAATTAAAGAACCACAGGCCGCTTAATTAGCGAAAAGCAAACATGAAATTGTATATTCACGGGAAGGCCATATGGTCTTCCCGTCTGCTTATAAGCTCAGCGGTATGCACAGCCCATCATCTACTTTTCTCTTACTGTTACTTTCTTTCGGACTTATCTCCTCTTGTACCCAACATCCCCCTATGAAACAGAAATACTTACATGAAGGCTGGACCTTTAAGGCATCTGATGACCAGATTTGGAGAGAAGCCAGGGTACCGGGGACTGTCCATGGTGACCTGTATAGGAATGAGATGATCCCAGACTACATGATAGGCCTGAATGAGGACAGTGTGCAGTGGGTAGAGGAAAAAGACTGGGAGTATAGAACACAGTTCACCCTTACGGAAGACTGGTTTGAGCAGGAGGAGATTACCTTAGTGTTTGAAGGCCTGGACACCTATGTAGAAGTATTTCTGAATGAGCAACAAGTGCTTTCTGAGGAGAATATGTTCAGGACCTTTGAGATTTCCTGTAAAGACAAGCTAGTAGAAGGGGTGAATTCCCTCAGGATCTACTTCCATTCTCCCGTCAATAAGGGACAGGAAAAGTTTGATGCCCTTCCCTACCCTATTCCTGCCACCAATGAGTTAGCCCCTCAGGAGAAAAGAACCAGCGTGCACAGCCGAAAAGCCCCTTACCATTACGGGTGGGACTGGGGGCCACGGATAGTAACTTCAGGAATTTGGAGAAATGTCTATCTACGTGCATGGCATCAGGCAGATATCCAACATCCCCATTTCATCCTAAAGAAGCTCACCCAAGAACAAGCTTCCTATGAGTGTTCGCTAGCCATTAGCAGTCAGACTACCACAGAGGTAGCGTTAGTGATCAAGGCAAATGAGAAAGAATTTTCCCGGGATATTCTCCTACAAAAAGGGCAGACTGAGTATACCCTCCCTTTTAATATTCAGTCTCCTTCCTTATGGTGGCCCAATGGCAAAGGCGAGCAAACCCTTTACCCCATTACCATAGAAGTTAGGAGAAGAGGAAAAGTGCTAGCCAGTCATGAAGAACGCATAGGCATCAGGAAAATAGAACTGGTTCAGGAAGCAGATGAAAAGGGCAGAGGCTTTTACTTCAAGGTTAACGACCAACCCATTTTTATCAAAGGCGCCAACTACATCCCTACCCATAACTTACTGCCAGAGGTAACAGAAGCAGACTACAGGCGGGTACTGCAATCAGCTGTAGACGCCAATATGAATATGCTCAGGGTTTGGGGAGGGGCAGTTTATGAGAATGACCTTTTTTATGACCTGTGTGATGAGTACGGCATACTGGTATGGCAGGACTTTATGTTTGCCTGTGCTATGTACCCTGGAGATCCTGCTTTTCTGGAGAATGTCCGAGCGGAAGCTACAGATAATATCATCCGGCTGAGAAATCATCCTTCTCTTGCCCTCTGGTGCGGGAATAATGAAAACCTGGGAGGATGGTATAGGTGGAACTGGCAGGAAACGCATGAGCTGGATGTGGGGGCACAAGCAGAACTTTGGAAAGCCTATGAAGATGTATTTTATGATGTTCTCCCTGCCACCATAGATAAATATGATGGGGTCAGAAGCTACTGGCCTTCCAGTCCTTCCTCCTCCTATAATGAGGTGTCCAACCATTCTTCAGGAGATGAGCATGACTGGCGCGTATGGTTCCAGCGAGCCCCTTTTAAAACCTATGAGGAGAAGGTCCCCAGGTTTATCAGTGAGTATGGGCTACAGTCCTGGCCTGACCCCAAGACTTCTCGCTATTTTGCAGGAGATACCGCCTTGGACATGGATCATCCTGTTATGCGGCATCGGCAACGGTCTAAAATGCCGTATATCCGCAGAACCTTTGACGGGAATGACATGATTCTCTACTATGTGAATCTATACTACCCCAATCCTAAGAATTTTGAGGAGCTGACCTTCTTCAGCCAGTTGACGCAGGCCAGGGCCATACGTACGGCCACGGAGGCACATAGAAGGAATATGCCCTATACCATGGGCTCCATGTTTTGGCAGATAGATGACTGCTGGCCCACTATGTCCTGGGCAAGTGTAGATTACTTTGGCCTGTGGAAGGCGGCTCATTATGCTGCCCGTAGTGCTAATGAGGATATTCTTCTCTCCTACCACCTGGATAAAAGGAGGCTTACCCTTACAGGTGTGTCTGACCTAAGGCAGGACCTAGAGGGAGAATTGCGGCTGCAGCTACACAAGTTTAATGGGGACACCCTTTGGGCAGACACTTTGGCCGCTACCCTAGCGGCCAATACTTCTACCCTTCTCTTTGAATCAGATGTGTACAACATCATTCGCTTTGAAAGACGGACGGGCATAGTCTTAGAAGCCAGTTTACATCAGGAGGGCAAACAACTCAGTAGAACCCTCTTTTACCTTACCAAACCCAAAAACCTCCTTCTCCCCCAACCTCAGATTCGTTTCTTTGTAGAAGGCTCTCGGGCAGGAAATAAATACAAGATCACCCTGGAATCTCTGAGCTTTGCGAAAAACATCTGGCTCAGGACTGACAGCACCTACGGCCACTTTTCTGATAACTTTTTTGATATGCTACCCGGTGAGAAGCGAGTCATTCAATATGATACACGGGGGAAGAATGTGCCCGACTTAGAGAAGGAACTAAGGCTAAGTACGCTGGCAGATTATTACAGGAAGTAGTAGGTAACGCCAACTTACTCCTAATAGGAAAATAAAACAGATCTATATGTCATCTTCCCGCAGGCACTTCTTGAAGCAGTCGGCTGTTTCTCCCTTCGCGTTTCTCCCGGCACCAGATTCGGCAGATGCGCTTGAGCAGGCAGTAGTAAGCGCCATTACCCAATATGCTCAAGCTCCTTCCAGGGAAGGCTTAGACCTCAGTCCTGCCAAATGGATTTGGTTCCCATCAGAGAGAACCCTGCCGAATACCTTTATCCTCTTCCGCAAATCCATACAGGTATCCAAAGGGCTGGTCTCAGCTAAAGGATGGATCTTGGGAGAAAGCAGATATGAGTTGCGTATAAATGGCAAGAGAATCCAATGGGGGCCAGCACCTGCAGATCCCAGATTTAGTGAAGCAGACCCCCTGGACTTACAAACCTATCTGAAAGAAGGAGAAAATATCATAGGTATCACCGTCTTATACTTTGGGTGGGGAGATGGCACCTGGGTGATGGGAAAACCGGGCCTCATCATGAACTTACAACTCACATATGCAGATGGCTCCTCCACCCAAATCCTGACAGATAGTAGCTTTCAGGCCAAAGTAGCACGGGCATGGAACCCAGGCCAGCATAAGCGCTGGTACTTGCGTGCCTTACAGGAAGTGTTTGATGCCCAACAGTATCCCCACGGCTGGGACAGTAGCGGATTCACCCCTGACAGCAGTTGGCAGGACGCTATGGCGCTACAGAATGAGGCCCATCTGCCGGCTATTTGCGCTACCTACCGAGACTACCTGCAGGAAAGTAATGGCGACCCTGAAGTATGTCGGCTATTTCCAAGGCGTACACCCATGTTGGAAGAGACACCCATTCCGGCCAATCAGCTGGTGAAAGTCCAGGAAATCAGTTGGAATCATTCGCCAGAAGAATACTTCGACTTTGTAACGCCGGATGCCTATGCCATTCTCTTCACGGAATTTCGGAAAGACGCCAAACTAGCTTACGACTGTATCCTGACAGGAGAAAACAGCTTTTTGCTCACCTACTCTTTTCATGAGCAAATGGTGGGCTTTCCTTTCTTTCAGATAGAAGCACCTGAGGGCACTACCATAGAACTCATGATTCAGGAAGCACATGACCCCCGGCAAGATATAGTGATGAATAATCACTACCATGCCTGGAGTAGATTTATATGTGAGGTGGGCATGAATGAGTTCATGGCCTTTGAATATGAAAGCCTACGCTGGATACAGCTACACATTCACGGAGGGAGGGGGAGAGCCAAGATTAAGCAAGTGGGTGTCATGAGAAGGGCCTATCCATGGCCCAAAAGTCTCATTCTCCAAACCCGTAATAAGGGGCTCAAAACCAGCCTGGCTGCCGCACTAAATACGCTTATAAACTGTGCCCAGGAAACACTGGTAGATGGTATGGGTAGAGAAAGACAGCAATATAGTGGGGATGTAGGGCATCAGCTTCATGCTATTTATGCGCTGACAGGCCAGTGGGACTTGGCGGAAAGATTTATGTTCACCTTTGGTCAGGGGTTCACCAAAAACGGCTTTTTCATGGATACCTGGCCAGGTTATGACAGAATGAATAGAATCAGCCAGCGAGAGCTGGATCTGACCCCTTGGGGACCCTTACTGGATCATGGGGTGGCCTTTATTTTTGATAACTACCACCACTACCTGTATAGCGGCCGTAAGGAAGCTTTGGAAGCCAACTTCCCTAACTTTCTCCGTTTTTTCCTGTTTCTCAAAGCGCTCAAGGGAGAATCAGCCTTACTCCCTGTGGAAGATTTAGGCATCCCTACCGTTTGGATGGATCTATACTTTAACAAGCAGCGATATAGGCAGTGTGCCTTTAACCTGTATGTGTCTGCCCTTTGCATTCATATTCTCCCGTACCTATGTGAAGTCATGGGAGAAGCATCTACTGGTACACAAATCAAAGCTTGGGGAGAGGATCTTCTACAGGCCACTCAGAACACCTTCTGGGACAGAGATAAGCAGGTATTCATTATGAATAAACCCTGGATGAAAGACCTATCTGAGGCAGAAGTAGGGGATCGCTCCCTGGCTATGGCTGTTCTCTTTGATCTCTGTCCGGGAAAACCTACCCAGTGTATCCAGCATTTAGCTACCTATGATAAGCTCAAGCTTTCCTTTCCTGCAAATGCGGGCTGGCGCTACTGGGCGCTGGCTAAAGGACATAGGACAGACGTAATTCTCAGGGAGCTTCAGCAAAAATGGGCTAATCTCCCCTCCGTCAAACTGAATAATACGATACAGGAACATTGGGAAGTTCAACCTGATTCTAATTCCCAATGGAGCCATGCGGGCGTGGTACCCCTGTACATTAGCAGTATGTGCCTGGCAGGGATATCCCCCTTATCAGCAGGGAGTGAAGAGGTACTCATTTTCCCTCAGCCTGATGCACTCCAAAGTCTCCGTTTAAATTACCATACCCCTGTAGGTATGCTCCGTTACCAACATAAAGGGAGAAAGGGCAAGCGTAGCCTACTCCTGGATATCCCTCAAAGAGTTACAGCTTATCTAAAGGTCAATAGTAGGGAAAGGCTCTCCTTTCCGGAATCAGAGAAAGAACAAGAGTTTGGCTATACTACTTATGTCCTGGCAGGAGGAACTACCTATGATCTTATCCTCAGATTAACTTAGCACCTCCAACATGATCATCTACCCATCATCTGTTTCAAACATGGCCTTAACTGCCTCAGTTTATTCTCAAATCCTTATATTCGAATAAAATGCGGTACCCCCATGACCTTTGATGAGATCATCAGCACAGCCCGGCAAAAGCTTAGCCAGAACTTAAAGGATACCTTTGAGTTTCTCCTGCCCCTTGTGCTACCTGAAAAATCCGTCTTTAATGAGCTGATAGCTCAGGAAGCACGCTTTAATCGGGTAAACAGAAGTTTCAACCTGGGCGCCATAAGCTCCGAGGAGAATAGCCAGGAGCTGAATCGTATCACCCTTGCGCTTACAGACTACATTGATAGTCTTCTAGCTGAGCATGTGAAGACTTCTTCAGGAGCTGCTTCTCCTCCTGATCCTGACGCCAACCTCTTTGTTATGCTGGAAAAGCTACGGGAGTCTTACGCTCAGATAGAGCGACTAAAGGCTGAAAATGAGATCATTAAAAACAGTCAAGTACGAAATCATCTGAAAATACGAGTAGAATGTGATCCTGCCATGGACCACAACATAGATCAGTATACATGTACCTGCCTGATTTCTAACTATGACACAGGAGAAGAGGAAGAAAGAACCATTACCCTACGGGAAGAACCAGGGGGCATCATAGCCACCATCCATAATATTAATCCTAGTGATTATATCCGTATCACCATCTCTGGGCCCCAGGAAAAATGGAAGACGCCCTATTTCAGCCCTCTCTTTTTTCCACAAAACCTTAAATCTGAATAATGTACGTAAAAACAGATACAAGCCTCCGATTAAGGAACTCCTGGAAGTACGCGGGCGATAAGAGATGGGATTGGTCCGTATTCCTGGATGATGACGGAAGTGGAGAAATGGATAGGGTAGTTTCTGTCCAGTATGTGCTTCATCCCAGCTTCCCTAATCCCAGGAGGCTTCACACCAATAAGGAAGAAAAATTTGCGCTGAGCACTAACGGCTGGGGCGTCTTTATGATACGTGCCTTTGTCTTGACAGAAGAGGGAGAAAAGATCAGGTTAGAGCATTATTTACACCTGGACTTTGATCCTGCTGAAGGAGAAACTCCTTAGTAAGCTCATGATACAGCTTGCTAGTGCGTGTATATCTCCTAAACCATTTCTTCTTGAGGAAGGTTAGTAAACTATTCTGCTAGAACTACTTATAAAATATTCTCAGATGGAAAAGGGAAAGACCACCTACACCAAAGAACAAATAGGAGCTGTTATTTTTTGCGGTATTGGCTGTACCCTTATGGCAGCGAGTGCCTTTTTTACTACTAAGGTGAGCTTATTTGATATAGGCCTTGCTAGTAATGGAGTGGGGCTATTTCTATTTGTATTCGGGAAGAAGGCTGATAAAGCAAGTGAGTAAGAAGGAATTTCTTAGAGAATAATTAGCCGCATTTATCTTCTTGGTCTTAAAGATTTAAAACTGATATGCTATACCCATGTCCTAGAACTCATTGAAAATAGATATAAGTCCATTATAGGAGATGAGACACGAAAATACCAAGGCCAGGACCATCCCTATATTCAGTAA
>JBCCLI010000276.1:0-8821 GCA_039026975.1 Bacteroidota bacterium
CACACTCTAGCCGACTTCGCCACGAATACCCCGGACTACACGCAACCCATCAGTGGCACCTACAAACCTGATATAGGCCCTGATCTTGCTTGATACCTGCCTCTTCAAAGTAGGTAACCGCTTTAGAAAAGTAGTAAGCTGCCGAGTCAAAGACCCCCATGGTAAGGTGCATGCTTCCCATAGCTCCATGGGAAGAAGCTATGGTATACCCATGGTCTAGCTCTAAGGCCACTTCCATAGATCTCCTGGTGAAATATTCGTACTTGGTTAAATCCTCTTGCTTACTTTCTACTGAAGCTACCCCATGGATTATCAGGTGTAGGTACTCAGATACTTCATCAGGAAAATACAATTGGTAGGCATCATAAGCTTTATAGGATTCCTCGTATGCTTTTTCATCTTGCCCACTGTAGTTATAGATGGAAGAGAGCATAAAATGCCCAAGCACTATGCCCATAGAATCTTGGATAGATTCACTTATGGCTAGGCCTTGATATTGGTGTTTGGCAGCGTTGGCATAATCACCTTTGAAGCGGTAGGTCTGGGAGATCTGTACAAGCAGGCTGGCTACCTCTTTGGGGGAGAGTAAATCCTTTAATGTCAAAGCCTGAAGATGATACCGTAGGGACTCATCATACTCATCCATCCATGATAGCGTAGTCCCCAGTTTAACCTTTAGTGTAACCTCTTCTTCTTTAGGACCATGCCTTAGGCTTAGCTGGTGTGCTTGCTTGAAATGGAGAAGCGCTTCTTTAAACTTTTGATTCCTCTGGTGGGAAAGGCCTAATTCTGTTAAAGTAGAAATGGTGGCATGTATATCTCCTTCATTTTTGTAGAGGGTTAGCACTTTGTTTAAGCTGTCCACCCTGTCTGACGCAGAAATGCGCAGGAGACAAAAAATCGCCAAAAGAAGAATAAACAGGGATCGCATGCTAAGAATGACTGAAGGTAGTATGTGCCACAAACATGACACATATATATTACATTTTTCTAACTATTTTAGTCTATCGCCTTTTAAAAATAAATTAAATATTTCATTCATAAAAGAAGTTTATCATCCTTTTTCTAATTCATTTGTGAGAAAATAGACACTTTTTTTCTTGCTTGTGTCTCTATATCATCAGCTTTCCCTTTTCTAATTATCACTTTAGAATAGTAATTCCCTAAGACAGATTAGGGGTATTAACCCGTATCTTACGCATTCTTACCTTTTTACCGATTTGATACTTTCTCATTTTGTAAAGCAGCTGGTTAGGAAGGCCCCGTATGTGAAATTGTATGGGCTTGGCTTCATGTCTTCAAAGCGAGTATATTCAGTAGGCGGTGGCCGTTCTGCCAAAGAGCTTGAATCCTGAAATGAGAATCTACTTGTGATGAAATGACGTTCAAAGGCTCTTAGTAGATAAACCTAATTAAGTTTGCTGGCTGGCTAGCGGCTTGTACCTAAGATGTGTGCTAGACAGAGATGAGCACTGAGGATCACGAGAGAAATCACATGATTCTGACGCTTAGCTCAGGCTAATCAAAAAATTAAATCATACAGAATGGAACTAACCATCAATTCTAACTATCCCGAGACTGAGGCATTACGAAAAAGGGCTAAACAAAGAGTACCAAAATTTGCCTTCGAATACCTGGATGGGGGATGTAATGAGAATATTAATCTTCACAGAAATACAGCTGATATTCGGCAGGTAGAACTAATCCCCTACTACTTAAGACCTCATAAAGAGTCCAGCCTGAAAACAGAGCTGTTTGGACATATATATGATGCCCCCTTTGGCATTTCCCCTATAGGATTGCAGGGATTGGTTTGGCCTGATGCTCCACGCATACTGGCAAAAGCAGCAGTCGCACATAACGTTCCCTTTATTCTTAGCACGGTTTCTACGGCCAGTATTGAAGAGATAGCTGAAATAACGGAGGGTAAAGCCTGGTTCCAACTTTATCATCCCACAGAAGACCGATTAAGAGATGCTATAATTAAACGGACAGAAGAGGCCGGTTGCCCTGTTTTAGTCATCTTAAGTGATGTCCCTACCTTTGGATATAGACCTAATGATATTAGAAATGGACTTTCCTTGCCTCCCAAAATGAGTCTGAGAAATATCCTACAGATTATGGGAAAACCCAACTGGGCCATCCGAACCCTCTTAAAGGGGCAGCCTGACTTTAAAACCCTCCAGCCCTATAAACCCAAGGACCTCAGCCTTTCTCAGCTAGGGAAATTCATGGACGAGACTTTCTCCGGAAGACTGAATGAGGAGAAGATAGCTCCCATCAGAGATATGTGGAAAGGGAAGCTGGTCCTGAAAGGAGTAGCTAATGCGTGGGATGTGGAAAAAGCTATTTCCCTGGGAATAGATGGAATCATAGTCTCTAATCATGGGGGGAGACAATTAGATGCTGGAGAATCATCCATCAAAGCCCTAAGCAGAATAGTGCCCACTTACAGGGATAAAATTACCATCATGATGGACAGTGGGATGAGATCCGGGCCAGACGTAGCCAGGACCATAGCTAAAGGAGCGGAGTTCACCTTTATGGGGAGAACCTTTATGTATGGAGTAGGGGCCTTAGGTAATCAAGGGGGGCATCACACCATTTCTATGTTGAAAAGGCAGCTTCAGCAGATTATGGAGCAGCTGTGCTGTGAGCGTGTGAAAGACCTACCCCTTCATTTACCTGAGAATATGGGAGAAAGGGTAACTCCCTGATCCACTAATCTTGCTCCCAATGAATGAAGTAAGTGCTACATTATCCCTGGGCGTTCTCACGGTAACATTCCTACTCGCCACATTAGGTCCTCAGTTGCTTGCCCAACCCCTTCAAACCCCTTACACCTTAAATGATAAAGACTGGTATAATCGGAAAGTGGGCCTTGCCAAGTACTTGATTGAAGTAGTGGAGGGAGATCCTGTGGTAGCCATCCAGCAGGCGCGTAAGCAGGGGGTGGATGCTGAAGCTGACTTTATCCTGGCATTAGCATATGCCCAACTGGGGATAGCGGATAGCAGCCTGTTCTACCTCAAAGAATCCTTAGAAAAGCGTCTGCCAGCAGCGCGATATCTCATTCCCGGGGCTATTTATCTTCAAAAAATCCAGCAGTTGGCAGGCTTTAAAGAATTAATGAAAGGTAAAGATACTGGCTTGTATCATGGACCTATGCTGGGAGGGGTCAGAAATAGGCAACTTCAAGTATGGCTGAGAGTGAAAGCTGGTGAGCGCGTAACTATTATTTACAGCCGGGATAAAAGATTTATCAGTACGCAGCGAGTGAGTGGAGTAAGTAATAGCCAAACGGGATTGATTACACTGAAAATCAGAAACCTGGAAATTGCGCAGCCATACTTTTATAAGGTCAAAGTTGGCGAAAAAGAATTTGAGCAAATCCATAATTTTCGGATCCCTTTTGAACGGGAAGTGTTTTCAGTAGTCTTTGGAGGAGGAGCTGCCTACATCCCATGGCATCATCACATGTGGAGTACCATAGCCTCTCACAGGCCTGATGCTCTGTTCATGTTGGGAGATAATGTCTACATAGATTATCCCGAGAAGCCCTATGTCCAGCAATACTGCTACCATAGGAGGCAATCAGAAGCTCACTGGCGAAAGTTAGTGGCCAATACACCGACTTACGCCATTTGGGATGACCATGACTTTGGGGATAATGATGAGTATGGAACTTCTGATCCTGATTTTCCTATGTGGAAAAAGGAGGTGCTAGCCATGTTTAAAAAGCAGTGGGTAAATCCTGGGTATGGAGGACCAAATGAGTTTCCAGGGGTATTCTTTGAGCTGCCGGGCCAGCAGGTAGACTTTTTCTTCCTGGACGGGCGCTACTACAGGGAAGGGAGCTTTGTGAGAGACAGTGCAGGAAAGCAGCTTAGTATGCTAGGAATCACTCAAATGAAGTGGCTAAAAGAACGTTTACTGAAATCTACAGCTAAGTTCAAGGTCATCATTTCACCAGTACCCTGGTCTTTTACTGCAAAACCAGAGATGCAAGGGAGAATGGATACCTGGGCAGGCTATAAAGCAGAAAGAAGAGCCTTATTCTCCTTTTTAAGCCGGCAGAACATTAAGGGCGTTTTCCTCCTCTCAGCAGACAGGCATAGATCAGATATATGGAAGATTGAGAGAAAGGAAGGATACCCTCTTTACGAGTTTAGCAGTTCTCGCCTCACCAATACGCACTACCATCCTATCATGGAGGGTTCATTATTTGGATATAATTCTACCAACTCATTCGGTAAGCTTAGCTTTCAACTCCGAGGACCAGATGCTAAGGTTACCTATGAGATTTACAGCATAGAGAATGAGTTGATTTACACCTTTGATCTTCCCCTCACCCACCTTAAAGATGAATTGTGAGCTTCTGAAGGCACTAGGAGGAAACAAGCCTAAATATGGGAGTAAGTCTTAATCTGCTTGCTAGGTAGAAAAGAGGGTCTGGGAAAGAGCTTATAGTAGCTTGTGAACTGGAGAAGGGGTATTTATCATATAATGAAAAAGATACCCCCTCCATGGTCTGGGAGGGGGTAAAGATCCGTGTCTACTTAATAGTAAAAAATGGCTATTAGATTCTCAAGATTCTTAAAAAGCTATTTCTGGTCAGGGAGCTATAGATACTATCTGTCTATACACCTCTCCTTCCTGTTGAAGGGAAATGATATACATACCAGGTTTTCCTTGAGAAACATCTAATTCAAAAGTGTTAGTCCCTAAACTTGCTGTTCTGTTCTCAAGGAGAATTTGCCTACCATTTATATCCATGATGCTTATCGTAACTTGTCCTCTCTGGGCCAACTCAGCGACGAGGGTAAGCTGATCTTGGGCAGGGTTGGGAAACACGGTCATCCCTTGGCTAGAGGAGAGGCTTTCTACTGCTACTTCAATGGAGTTACTGTAGGTAAAGCTCCCATCCAGGTCTATGTTCCTGAGGCGGTAGGTAATGAACTCCTGGTCTAATGGTGGGGCACTATCAATAAATTCATATGTTACTGGCTCAGAAGATAAGCCTTTTGCAGCCACCTCTCCTATAGTTTTAAAGGCTCCTTCTGCTAGCCTTTCCAGCTCAAAAGAAGCACTGTTTACCTCAGTAGCAGTCACCCAATTAAGAATGACCTGATTGTTCACTTGTGCTGCTTGAAAGCTTAGTAGTTCTACAGGAAGCGTTCCTGATACTTCCATGGAAGCACCTCCTCCTGAAAAAGAGGTAAGGTTGTCAAACTGGACATAGTGTAAGCCACTCTCCTCCCCAAAAGCAGCGGGCGTTAGGGGCGTGTAACCTGCCAAGCCTGTTAAGCCGTTTTCTGGGTCTATATCTAGGCCTGTCCATGGATCATCCACCTTAAACCAAACCACATTCTCACTAATTCCACCTTGGTCAGTAGAGAAGTCAGTAGCGGCCGTCTGGGTAGTGGTAGAGTCTGCTGGATCAAAGAAAAATCGAATATTAACAGGAGCTGTCAAGGCTTCATCATTCCTCATTTTCACAAACCAGTCTCTACCTAGAATAAAGTACCCTTGGGAACCTGAAGTAGATTTTCTTTCGGCTTCCTGGGCCCGTCTTAATTCCACATAATCTATAGGCGTAGTATTAGCGCCATGGAAAACAGCAAATACTACCTGATCAGGATTTAGGGGGCTGTAATAATAAGTCCAGCCTGGCGTGATCAAATCCTCACAAATCCGGGTGGCCCTAATGGTACCAAAGGTAGCTGCATTTATTTCATGCTTATCTAAGGATTCATTGTACAGATTATTCGTACCTGTAATAGGATATACTAAGACAGGAGCAAGCGCACATCCAGACCCATCTCGCCAGTCTGGTTCACCTACTGTCCCCCCATTATTGGGATAAATGGTGAATAGATCTGTTCCGGTACTACTACCACTTCCACTGTAGTCTGTTCCATTAAATCCGTTATCATCAGGAGGTATTCTGCTGATAGTAGTAATGGTAGGATCAGCGTCATCAGCATCATAGCAGTTCAGGATTCCATCTCCATCAGCGTCCAGATTACAGCTTCCGTCATTTATGCCGTCTCCATCATCATAGGAGTCCCAGGCTTCATCTTCATCCGGATAACTGTCATCATCTGAATCTGTATCCAGGTAATCATCTATTCCATCGGTATCTGTATTGATGGGGCTTAAGAAAGCGGATTCGTACTCATCCAGGATGCCATCTGCATCTGTGTCTATTGCGCCAGCAGCTGTGTAGGTGGTAGTAGGCTGGGCCTCTATATTATCTGGTAGACCATCATTATCAGCGTCTTGGTCCAGGAAGTTGGGAACTACGTCAGCATCAGTATCCTCACTGTAGCTATCCGGCCTTCCGTCAGCGTTAGTATCAGCTCCGGTACTGATCAGGGGAGTACCTCCATTATCAGGGTCAAAAGCATCTGCCAACCCATCCTGGTCTGTATCAATGAAGGTATCCAGGATTCCATCAGCATCAGTATCTGTACCGCCAACTTCTGTTATATCTGCTATTCCGTCATTATCTGCGTCTAGTTCAAGGTGATTTAATGCTCCATCCAGGTCCTTATCAGCTCCTACATATCCAGTAGGCGTACCATCTCCATTATCTCCAGAGGTTACCAATAGTGGCTGAGAACCTTCTCCTGAATCCGTGCCAAAGACGGCATCATCATCCGGATCATACAGGTCTGGAATACCATCAGCGTCTGTGTCTAGCAGAGAATCTGCTCTGCCATCCCCATCCATATCTTCTCCTCCAGCTTCAATGATATCTGGGATTCCATCATTATCAGAATCTAGGTCATGAAAGTCAGGGACGCCATCTCCATCATAGTCAGGTTCTAATAAATTAGTCCCAGAAGTAACAGCTCCTCCCTGCGTATCATAGGTATCACACCATCCATCTCCATCCACGTCAGTTAGACTGGCTAAGTCAGCTAAGTCAGTGTAACAATCTACTAAGCCATTTCCATCACTATCAATGCCTCCTGCCTCTATTAGATCAGGAATCCCATCATTGTCTGAGTCTAAGTCAAAAACATCTGGAATACTGTCATCATCCCTATCGAAAACATCATTTACGCCATCCCCATTATTATCTACAAAGGCGGGAAAACCTGGGGTGACATCACTTTCATCCAGGTAGTTTAAAATACCATCTCCATCTGCATCTGCTACCGCTATAAATCCAGACCCTCCATCTTCATTAGCATCTGGTATACCATCATTATCTGAATCCAGGTCAGTAATATCACTTTCCCCATCTCCATCCCAATCAGGAGCTATGGCACAGCTAGCATTAATAAAGGCATGGGTATAATTATTGAAGTAAGTACATTCTCCTACGCCTGTTACTGGAAAATCATTAGAGATATCAAAGGGTAAACTGGCATTAGTAAAACCTGTATCATTCAGCACTATATAGATATCAGCAGGTAGATCTCCGGGAGAAAACGCCATGACTAGATTGACTGTTTGGCTGGTTCTGCTATCCACCGTAACTGGGAGGAAGGTAGTATCTATGAAGGTGCTACCTGCTACCCGAGGATTTCCTTTATAAAAGGCCACAGGTGCCCCAAAAGGAAATTTCCAATCCCCTGTATTTCCTACTTTAACCTCAAAGGTAATTTGGTTACTTCCACAGGCAGTATTATCTATTCCCTCTATGCTTGGATTAACATTAGGGGCTGCAAATGAAGGTGAGCCATCTGAGAGCCTGTAGGTAGACTGAACCAGGAACCCATTTAGTTCTGGTACTATGTGATGATTCTGCTGATAGGTAGGAACACTTAAATCATCATTGATGTTGGTTCCCAGGAAGGTGTGCTGGTTCCAGACCTGTCTGGCTGATACCCAGGGCCTACTTCTGGACCTATACATACGGATGTAGTTATTGCCTGAGAAACCGGGCCCGTTTCCATCTTGGGAAGTAATAATGATTTCAGCTACGCCATCACCATTTCCATCAGCTACTAGTGGATAATCAAAACGCGTTCCGGATTGGGAAACTACCCTTGATAAGTCTGATCCATCTACTCCATTCAGTACATAAAGGTATTCTTCATCACTATATATCACCTCATTTATGCCATCTCCTTCAAAGTCAAAAACGGTACTTCCCGTCCGTTGGGAGCCATCATCTGAAGCTATAGACCATTTAGCTTCCAGGTTGCTGGTAGCATTTGTATCCACTAATACGTATATATTGCTACCGGCTACGCCAGCTTCCAGCAGGCCATCATTATCAAAATCAGCTAAGTTAATTCTCCCTCCCCCCGTAGTAGCAGTACTCACAGGGAATACATCATATAGTTGAGTTCCTGTACTAAGGTCCCACATATAAATGCTCCCATTATCCATGATGACGCCGTCCAGGTCTCCATCATTGTCCATGTCTGCCACGCTGGTTACCCCATCCCCTATTCCTGTTCCGGTAACGGTGCTCACAGCAATCATTCTATCAGCTATGGCAGCTGCTCCCAGGTTTACAGCATAGACTATATTCCCGGCTACTAATTCTAGCCCGTCACAGTCTCCCCCACAAACAAGCCCAGTTTGAGGGACTATGTCTGTGGCGCTGAATACGTCTATGGCAACGGGAAAAGCTTCAGCACTAGCATATCCTCCTTTGTTTCCTGTTCCACTGCCGTCTGTCCCATTGGCTTCTATCACACCAGAAATCGCGTCGTATATTCGATTTGCTACATATACTTCGGGAACACCGTCTTGATCAAAATCAGCAATAGTAGTGGAATTGGCAGCATTATAAACCGTAGTAGTGGTATTTGTCCAGGTGGTAGTCCCATCATGTTCTAGCCTAACCAACTGGCTA
>JBCCLI010000277.1:0-8785 GCA_039026975.1 Bacteroidota bacterium
GAACCGGACAGGTACCGTCTTGCGTCACAAAGCCAAGTTTAGTATTGGTACCACCAATATCTATCCCCAGAGTTACATCCATTGCGTATTGTGTTAACTAAGCTAAAGCTAGGATAAAGGTGTAAGTTTTACAACCTCTGCCAATGGGTTTAGGGGAAGTATCTCTAGTTAACTCTTCAATACTTCCAGCATCTTGTAATCGAAATATAGTATCCAGTGGTCGAATAGAAAGATTCCATATTTACTGGATTATTTTTCCATTACAAGTATTATCACTCTAAAAGGAGTCTTAATATACAATGTTAATCAATCTTTTATTACAGGGCTTAGAGCAAGCGTGGTGGCCTTTGCATTTGGAAAAATCAAATGAGTTGAAGGCCTGTTTCAAATGAGGGAGTAATCTAGTTTGATTTTATGAAATTTTTAAAATAATAAATCATATAATCCTTCTTCTTAATATTTAAAATTACATATCTAGAAACAACTATGATCCTTTCGATGCGTAGAATCAAATAGAGTCAAATATTGTTTAAGGTTACTATTAACTGTAGCTAAAATTCCGGGATTATTTATTTATAAATTATGCGCATCAAAAGAATCCTTATTCCAATTTATGCCGCGATTATTGGAGCTATTATAAGTGGTACTTTCTTGATGGTATCTACTTATTTAAAGAATAATGAGAATTCCTCCCTTGGTCAAGAGATTGATGTTCGTGATTCTGACAATGTAATTATTGGAGATAATAATACAATTAATAATTCATCAGAAGAACCCACTTTTACTAGACTTAAGAATAAGGATCTTGTTGGAGAATGGCGTGTTACTGAGACCAGAACGAATTTCTTAGTTCGTTGCTTTGTGGAGAGTGAAATCACGCTCTTACCCGGGAGTAAATTTTTAAGTAAAAGTTTTTTCAAGTTAGAAGGATCCCCATATTTTCAGATGACGTATCATGGGGATTGGGTTGTGGAAAATGGAACTATTATCTATGATAACATCACTATAGATTCACTTTCTCTTGAAAACGGATTAGGAGGTATCAACAATTATTCCGCAACTGAAATAGCTAAACAATATCTCAATATGAATACTGAAAACTTTAAACTTGAAGTTTTCACTCTTTACTCAAGTAATCGATTTCAGACATCTTACAGTTGGAATAACGACAATCCAGTAAAAACTTACACCAAAAGAGCTAAGTCAAATAATCAGGGAAACCTGAAAATTTAGATCACCCATAATCCCCTATTCGATAATTCTACTAAATTTATAGCGAATCAATATTAGTTTTATTGGTATTAATTTTCAAACTACTCTCATTTCAATTGAGCTATACGGCATAAGATTAAATTTCAATAAAGGAAGCTTAACCATTTTCTAATCTATTTCTTTCCGCTCGCCTATCTATACAAAGCCTTTCACCAATAAAATAAAGCCGAAAGAACATTTTATCGGATTCTTAATTTTAAGCGAATGTAATATTTTCTATATTTACCAGTCATTATAGGAGAACATCTACCCAAGTTTTGTTATGAGGCTGCTCTTGTTTTGCCTGATCACCCTCCTCAGCTCTACCTTATTTTGTCAACTCCCAGATACCTTACGAGTATCTTCCCAAAGTACCTTAAGCCTAGCTTTTCCAGGAAAAGTCATGGTGGTAGACATTGGGAGTCAAGGATACATTCATCAAAAGAAGGAGGAGATTCTCCTGCTAAAGGCTATCTCTCCCCAAGCTAGGCCTACCAGCTTCTTTGTGAAATACCTAGATGGAAGCCAGATAAAATATTTTTCGTCCACCATTACCTTCGGCCTTTCTCCTAAAAGCTTCATTAAGATAGAAGAAGAACTGGGAACTAGCCAAGAAGGTCCTGCCCGAAGCATGCAAAAGCAGGCAGGAGAAGCTGACGCTACCCCCTTCTTTCCTGAACTAATCAACTTTTCTACTGCTACTAGCAGCCTTTCTAGCTTAGGAAGACAGCTATTCTCCGTGGGGCATAGAAAAGGAAAGTATACGGCTTATGTGCATAGCCTCAGCGCGGATGAAAAAGCTATCTATATCAGACTAGGTATACAGAATAGGCATAAACTCCCTTACCAAATTAGCAACCTACAGGTAGAGCATGTAGGGACAGAAATAGTCAACAGAACCTTCAACTCCAGAAAACAAAAGCTTGAAATTTTAGATCTGGATATGCCTGCTGAAATACCAGCGAATACTACAGAAGACATTTTTCTGGCAATCCCTGCTGATATTATTCCCTATACCAATAGCACCAGTAGTCTTATCATTAAGGTCCTTCCTCCCTCAGGAATAGGTGGCTTTAAGCTCCAACTACCTGGGAAGTATTTTATGAATCTGAACACCTTATGAATAAAGGGCTGATAGTCTGTTTCCTCTTGCTCAGCCAATTCTCCCTTAAAAGCCAACTCAGACATACTAAAGGGATACAAACTTTTTTGGTAGGCATGTCCACTTCTTTACAAGAAGAAGGAAATGCATATCAGGCTTCCTATATCCATTTCTTAAATCGAAAGCAGTTCCTTGAAGTTCAATTTAGCTTTGAGAATTTAAGGATGATTGAAGAGCGGGAAAGGCAATATTTTGAGGCTATTGATGTCCCCGGTTCCTCCCAGGATGAACTTATCCTAAGTCCATTTACCCAAAAGAATTTCTTTCTACTTGAGGGATATTATCTCTCTTTCTCGTATGGACACCTATTCATAGACATTAAAGACAAATTTTATCTCCATGGAATTGGGGGCATAAAGACTGGATATGAACAATTAGAAAGAGAAGTACCCACCACCGCTGTCGTGGGGGGGGTATCAATAGGGCCTGAAGTTCAGATGTTTCTTAGTCCTAACATTGGGATTTCACTTAGAGGCAGCGGAAGCTATTTAGTAGGCGCCAGTCAAGCATTCCGCCTACTCGGCGGCGGTTCAATTATTATCGGATTTTGACCCAAATGTCATGAGGAAGTTTACCACCACCATCATTCTCATCCTACTCATTTTTCTGGCCTGTGAGCCTGAAAAGATCCTACCTGAATTTAAGGCTGACTTCGTAATGAGTTCAGAGGCCATTGAGGTGGGAGATACCATCACTTTTGGAGAAAAGGTAAAAGGATTTCCTGTTTCCTACAGATGGTTATTTGAAGGAGGAACCCCCGCCATTTCAAACGCCAAAAGTCAAACGGTTACCTATGGTAATGCAGGGACTTACCAGGTTACCTTATGGGTAGAGAGTGATGATGCGAGAGAAGACTCCGTCATAAAAACTATCTCAGTTTCTGAAGGGCTGACCGCTTCTTTCTCAGCTGAAAAAACAGTTATTCTCCAAGATTCCTCCCTACAATTCCTGGATACCTCTACGGGAGACCCCGATAGTTGGTCATGGTTCTTTCCAGGGGCAGAACCTCCCACTTCTTCCCTTCAAAACCCAGTAATAACCTATCCAGATACGGGTACTTTCAGTGTGAACTTAGTCGTAGCAAAGGGCGAAAAACAAGACAGCATCAGTTGGACAAACTTTATTAGGGTAGTTAATGACACCTCTGATATTTCTGCCAATGATTCAACAGGTTTTCCTGCTGTGAATTGTGATGCTAACCCCACTACAGGAGTTGCTCCGTTAGAGGTGTTCTTTATTGCAGCTGCAACAGATCCAAATGGGAATGATAATGGACTGGTGTATAGCTGGGATTTTAAAGATGGAAATACTGCTACGGGCAATAAGACCAGCCATATATTTTCTGAGGGGGGCGAGTACGAGGTAGAACTCACCGTAAGGGATACAGATGGAAATGAGGTTAAATGCCAGGAAATAACCATAGCGGTAGAAGGGAAACCGGGTGCGCCCTCTGTAACTTGTAATGCAGTTCCTGATAAAGGTCCTTCTCCACTGAATGTCGGGTTTTCTGCAGCAGCTACAGACCCTGATGGAGATGAATTACAATATCTATGGGACTTTGGGGATGGAGATACCAGTTCTCTTCAAACTATCACCCATACTTATACTGAAATAGGAGAATACATAGCTGAAGTAACGGTTATAGATGAGGATGGCTTGATTGCTACTTGCCAAAAAACCATTACGGTAACTAATGAGAATATACCGCCTACCCTCAGTTGTAGCATTAGTCCAGAATCAGGGCAGGCTCCGCTTACAGTAGAGGTGTCTGCCGCTGCTCAAGACCCCGATGGAGATGATCAATTACTTTCTTACGAATGGAATTTTGGAGGATTAGCTACTAGTACAAATATAAACGATTCTTACATCTTTGACTCTGCAGGTACGTATGTAATCAGCCTAACAGTTACTGATGAGAATGGTGGAAAGAACAGCTGCGAAAGTACCATAACTGTAATAGGAGAAGATAATCAACTACCTTTAGCTACCTGTCAGGCTGATCCTACCAGTGGGGTAGTACCCCTTACAGTAAACTTTACAGGGCAAGGCACCGACCCGGATGGTACCATCGTCAGATTTTTATGGGACTTTGGCGATGGATCTTCTCTTAGCGAATTAAAAAACCCTACCCACCAATATACCCAAGCAGGTACCTATACTACTACCTTAGTTATTGAGGATAATTCGGGTGCTACTGACACCTGTCTGAAAGAAATCACTGTACTTTCCAATGAATGTCCTACGGCTAGCATGGAAGCTGCTCCACTTTCAGGTGCTGCACCCTTAGAGGTCAGTTTTAGTGGAGCAGCTTCTGAAGATACTGATGGTGGCATTGTCCTATACGAATGGACCTTTGGGGATGGGATGACAGGAGAGGGCATTTCTACAACTCATACCTATGAAGCAGAGGGTCAGTTCACGGCTCTACTAACGGTTACTGATAATAATAACTGTAAAACAACTACTTCTGCTACCATTAATGTAGGTTCTGATAATCAGTGTCCCTTAGCAGTGGTATTGGCTGATAAGAAAAGTGGGGTTCGCCCGCTAAGTGTAGATTTTGATGGCAGCAATTCTACTGATCTAGATGGAACGCTCACTTCCTATTCATGGAATTTCGGAGATGGGAATATGGGTACTGGGCCTACTATTTCTCATACATTCACAGAAGCAGGAACTTTTATTGTAACGCTAGAAGTAACTGATGATGGTAACTGTTCCGTTACAGATACTTCCATCATAACGGTTAAAGAACCGCTGATTAGCCCGCAGATAAGTTGTGCTGCTGATCCCACTAATGGTAATTCTCCCTTAGCGGTAAACTTTTCCGCGAATGCTACTGACCAGGATGGGTTTATTGTCTCCTATGAGTGGGATTTTGGAGACGGGACTATTTCTACGGAGCAAAACCCAACCCATATCTATGCTACGGGCACTTATCAGGCAAGCGTAATTGCTATTGATAATGATGGCTTAAGAGATACCTGCACCCAACTTATATCCGCTACAGCAGCGCCTAACCAACCTCCAACTGTAGCTCAGTGTAATGCTTCTCCTCTTAGTGGCCAAAGTCCGCTCACAGTTAGTTTTACCTCAATAGCTACTGATAGTGATGGGACAATCGCCAGCTATGCGTGGAACTTTGGAGATGGAAGTAGTCAGACAGGACAAAATGTAAGCCATACCTATACATCAGCCGGAACCTATGTGGCAAGGGTTACTGCTGAAGATAACGATGGCGCTACTGCTAGTTGTGAACTTACCATAATTGTCAGCTCAGGCTCTAATTCCCCTCCAAGTCTTTCTTGCTTAGCAGATAAAACCCAGGGGAAAGAGCCACTTACTGTAAACTTTTCTTCAGATGCCTCGGATGTGGACGGAACTATAGCCAGTTACCAGTGGAACTTTGGCGATGGAAATACTAATTCTCAAGAAGACCCTTCTCATACCTTTGAGTCTGCAGGTGTTTACAATGTGAGATTAGTAGTGCTCGACAATGAGGGGGATTCTGCTGTATGTACAAACACTATTACCGTCAATGAAAACCAATGTCCACTAGCCGTAATCCAGTCCTCAGCTTCTGCTGGACAAGCTCCCCTATCAATTAACTTTAATGGGACTAACTCTACAGATCTGGATGGAAGCATAGCATCTTATAATTGGACTTTCGGGGATGGTAGTACTGCAAGTGATTCTACTGTTTCACATACCTTTACCAGCGCAGGTACCTATCAGGTGAGATTAACGGTAGCTGATGATAATGGATGTGAGAATCAGGCAAGCACCACTATAACGGTTTCCTCTACTACGAATGCTCCTCCTTTAGCTGTTTGTCAATCTGATAAAATCTCTGGCAAAGCTCCTTTAACAGTAGCTTTCGACGGCGCTAACTCCACAGATGAGGATGGGGCTATTACGGAGTATACCTGGGATTTTGGGGATGAGTCCCCTCTCAGGACAGGAATTAACCTTTCCCACACCTACAATGCTGCTGGTACGTATACAGTTACGTTGACAGTAGTGGATGATGATGGCGCTCCAGGCCAGTGTTCCTTAGAAATTACGGTAGGAGATAATAGCCTACCCACTGCCTCATGTGAGGTTTCTCCTACTACAGGAAATACCCCCCTAACTGTTTCTGCAAGTGGTTCAGGCTCCTCGGACTCTGACGGAACAATAGTAAGCTATTCATGGAATTTTGGAGATGGGACTACCCTTCAGGGAGAATCCGTCAGTCATGAATATACTGAAGCCGGAACCTACACAGTTACGCTCACGGTGACGGATAATGATGGTGGAGAAGCAAGCTGTTCTGAGGAAGTTTCCATAAATGGAGCGCCTGTAGCTGTTTGTGCAGTTTCTCCTAAAAGTGGGGAAGCACCCCTAACCATCAATGTAAACGGGCTAAGTTCTACAGATTCAGATGGGGCTATTGCTGAATATACCTGGGACTTTGGTGATGGGAGTCTACCACGTACCGGGGTAAGCTTGACACACCTGTATACCACAGCCGGTACCTATATAGTTACCCTAACGGTACAGGATGATGATGGGGCCACAGCCCAATGTACAGAAACTGTAACGGTTTCTTCTCCTAATCAGCTTCCCATTGCCAACTGTGGGAATATTCCTGAGAATGGGGTCGCTCCACTTACTATTACCTTTGATGGCTCAGCTTCCTCTGATCCTGACGGAACCATTGCTACCTATGCCTGGGACTTCGGGAATGGAGATTCGGATGGAGGTACTTCAGTTACGTACACCTACACCAGTGCAGGTACATTCACAGCCAAATTAGTGGTTACTGATAATGCAGGTGGGAAAGACAGTTGTGAGCAGCAAATAGTGGTTACTGCCAATGATCCTCCCGTGGCAGACTGCCAAGTAACGCCTACTGCTGGAAATTCTCCTCTTACTATTTCAGTAGATGGATCCGCCTCCACTGACAGTGATGGTATGATAGAAAGCTATGTATGGGATTTTGGAGATGGAGGTACTTTCAGTGGAATCAGTACCACATATACCTATGCTGAGCCGGGCACTTATACTGTCAAACTGGTAGTAACAGATAATCAAGATGCGAAAGACAGTTGTACCCAATCTGTCAGGGTAAATACGCCTCCAGTTGCGGATTGTAATGTATCCCCTATCTCCGGTGAGGCCCCCCTTGAGGTGAGCTTTGATGGTACTGCCTCCACTGATGTGGACGGAACCATCACTTCCTATGAGTGGGACTTTGGGGAAGGAAACCCTGTGGCGGGTGCTACAGCCTCCTACACCTATACCAACGGCGGCACCTATTCTGCTACCCTTACCGTCACAGATAATGATGGGGCTTCCAGTCAATGCTCCACTACGGTGGAGGTGGAGGAGAATCTACCTCCAAACGTAAGTTGTAGTGCTACTCCTACTTCTGGAATTCTCCCACTTGAGGTTTCTTTTACAGGGTTATGGAATGATCCAGACGGTTTTGTAGAATCAGCTGTATGGAATTTAGGGGAGGATGAAGCTATTACTCTTAATAATCCAACTAAAACATACACTATAGAAGATGTTTACAACGTTACCCTAACTGTTCGAGACAATGACGGGGCTGATTCAGTATGTACTCAAACGATCGTAATCACTAGTGATTTGAATACAGATTGTTCGTTTGAGTTATTAAATTTTAATAATGGAGTGAGAGTCGACGCAACAAATTCTACAGGAAATATTGAAACTTATTTATGGAATTTTGGAGATGGTACAACTGTAAATCAGGCTACATATTCACATTTTTATCAAGAAACGGGGACTTTCACTATTACTCTTACAATTTTTGATAAGTATGATAATTCTCGTTCTTGTGGATTTTCTGTTACCCTATTGGACTAAACGGAAAATAACTCAAAAGCTGAGATAGCCTTTTTCCTGAATTCCGCGCTTTAAGGGGAAAATATTGAAAAATGTGATTTCTGAGCTTTTAGATTTGATTTTGAGACACCTAATGATGCTCCAGCGTATATTTGAGGTATGTCTGTTCGTAAAAGTATAATCCTTTTGGGGTAATCAGTGCCCAAATCATCGATAAGAGTTCAGGTAAATATCGAATTCTCAAAACCATAGGGAGTGGTTCAGACCCCGGAGATGTAAAACGTCTTATCTTGGAAGATAAGTCTCAGATTACTCGAATGTATGAGCAGCGAGTTTTGAACTTTAAGCATATAGATGACTTGAATTTTCTAGCACTTACTAAAGAAACGTGAGTTCGGAGTTTTTGGGGTGAAATGAAGAGATCACTTCCATCGGTTTTTGCCTTTGAAAATAGCCGGTTTATCTTCCAAGAACTGATAGGCACAAATACCTGCTAAGGTATGCGCCAATGCATTGTCA
>JBCCLI010000278.1:0-8707 GCA_039026975.1 Bacteroidota bacterium
GGGTACTGCCAACCAGGCTTTATGATGGCTACAGCGGCCCTGTTGAGTCAAATTCCTAATCCTACAGATGAAGATATTGACAAGAACATAGTGAATGTGTGCCGCTGTGCCACCTACTACCGCATGAGAAAAGCCATTCACAGAGCAGCTGAAATTAATAATGCTAACCCCTAATCCTGCTATGCATCATGAGCAAATCAGATAAAACAAGCAAAAAGAAATTCTCAAGGAGGAAGTTTCTGGTAAGATCTGCTATGGGAGTGGGTGTATTAATAGGAACAGGTATTCTTACAAGACCCCTACAGAAGAGATTCCTGGCAGGGGTGGTTAACACGGCTGAGGCACCCTACACTGGAATGGGGATGACACCTCCTTTATGGTTTGAAATAACAATAGATAATGAGGTCATTCTTCATAGTCCTAAAGTAGAAATGGGGCAGGGGACTTTTACCGGCCTTGCACAGATAGCCGCAGACGAATTAGAAATAGATATCAGCCGCATTCAGGTAGTGCATGCTGCTTCTGCCACTGGGAATATAGATGGCTTCTCTACGGGTGGAAGTACCTCTATTTCCGGGCTTTGGCAACCCCTCAGAGAAATGGCTGCTACCATGCGGGAAATGATTAGGAGTGAGGCTGCTAAACTACTCGGTGTAGCCCCTTCTGAGGTAGGCATAGATAATGGAACTGTGTCTGCAAATGGGAAGACCCTCACCTATGGGGAAGTGGTTAAAGAAGTAAATACATGGGACATTCCGGACACGCCCCCTCTAAAGGAGGTTAAGGCGTATAAATTTATAGGTAAACCTGTGCCCCGGGTAGACCTGGAAGCCAAAGTAAGAGGGGCTCATATGTTTGGGATGGATGCCAGTATGCCTGATATGTTATATGGAGCGGTAGTAAGGCCCTCCTCCATAGGTGCTAGGTATGTGGATGCTGATATCTCTGCGGCTGAAAATATGCCCGGGGTAGTGAAAGTGGTTAAAGAAGAGGATTTTGTAGGAGTAGTGGCACAGTCGTACACAGAAGCCGATAATGCCAAAAAGGCCATAAAGGTAACCTGGGAGATAGAAAAGGATTGGACTACTGAGGACATTGAAGCCATGATAGAAGTGGGGAAGGGAACGCCTGTAGTCATCCAGAAAAAAGGCAGTCCTAATGGAACGCTTACAGGAGAAGGTGTCATTACATCAGCGTTTACAAGCCCTATAGGGGCACATGCCCAGTTGGAGCCTAATGGAGCAGTGGCTTATGTAGAGGGAGAAACGGCCACCATAATGATGTCAACCCAGGTAGTAAATTTGACCAGAAATCAGATAGCAGACAGACTGGGGATAGAGGCTGATAATGTAAATTTAGTCCCTACCTACTTAGGAGGAGGATTTGGCCGAAGGCTACATACCCCTAATGCAGTACAGGCGGCTGTTCTTGCTAAGGCAGTAGGGAAGCCTGTGAAGTGTTTCTTTGACCGGAAAGAAGAATTTCAAAATGATACCTTCAGGCCCCCTACTCATCATATTCTTAAGGCTAAGCTGGGGCAGGAGGGTATGATAGAAGCCATAGAGCATAATGTATCCAGTGGAGATGTAATGTATGGGTCTCCCTTACTTCCCGTTCCCGTTCAAAATCTACTGGGATCTGATGTAGGAGCCTGGAGAGGGGGCATGATTCAGTACAGTGGAATCCCCAATTATCAGGCTATTTCCTGGAGGGTGAAACTTCCTTTTGCTACTAGCTGGTGGAGGAGCCTGGGTCTACTGGCCAATACTTTTGCCATAGAAAGTTTTATGGATGAACTGGCACTGGAGGCGGGAATGGATCCAGTAGCTTTCAGGCTGGCCCAAATCAAGGATGACCCTGCTGGTATCAGGTTGAAAAAGGTAATAGAGACAGCTAGCGAAAAGGCCAAATGGAAGGATGAAATCATAGATGGGAGAGCTATGGGCTTCGCTGCTTCTACTGATGCTAATACACCTTGCGCTCATGTGGTAGAAGTATCTGTAAAAGGAAAGGAAATTAACGTTCATAAGGTTAGCTGTGTGATGGACCCTGGACTAGTAGTTAACCCTGACCAGGTACGGGCTCAGTGTGAAGGGGCCATTATTATGGGGATGAGTGCTTCTATGTTTGAAAAAATGTGGGTTAAGAAAGGGCAGTTGACTCCCTCTATTTACGGGCCGTATAAAATGGCCTTGATGAAAGATGCTCCTAAGGAGATTGAAGTTACCTTACTAGAGAATGCTGACAAGCCGGGTGCAGTAGGAGAACCTCCCATGGGGCCTATAGGAGCAGCTATTGCAAATGCAGTTTTTCGCCTTACAGGCCAACGCCTACGTGAAATGCCCTTGACTTTATCCTAAAGAGAAAAATCCAAGCGAGTAAATAGGAGATAGGGAAGAGGTTTGTCTATCCATCATAGACAAAACCCTTCCTATTCTGTTTTATACCTTTATGCCATTAATGTTGTATGCTCATGTATATCCAAAGAAATTTTAATCTTAAGCAGGTCTGGCAATTCTCAGGTAATCATATTCTTAAGCTCTTAGCGTGGTCTACGTTTGTGGCAGCTATCTTTTATATAGGCGCTATAGAATGGTTAAAGATTCCATGGCTTCCACTCTCTCTTATAGGTACAGCCGTAGCCTTTTACGTCGGCTTTAAAAATAATAACTCCTACGGCAGGATGTGGGAAGCAAGGAAAATTTGGGGAGCTATCGTAAATAGTAGCAGGGCATGGGGCTCATATGTAAAAGCCTTTATTAGTGATCAATTTACAGAAGATTCCTATACAGAGGATGAACTCTATTTCATTAAGAAACGACTGATTTACAGGCATATCGCATGGCTATACAGTCTTAGGAGCCAGCTATTAATTCCTACTCCATGGGAACATAGTAAGCAGGAAGGCTTTGTAGGAATGGTTACTCGTAAAAGAAGAGAGGAATTAGGAGTAGGTCTAATGGATGATGAAGTGACGGAAGTGGAACTGAAGAAATTGTTGGTTACAGAAGAATATAAGGAGCTTATACAGTACCAAAATACAGCCACCCAACTCATAGATAAGCAGTCAGGAGAATTAGCGGACCTGAAAGAAAAAGGCCTTATAGATAGCTTTCGGCATATGGAGTTACAGCAAATACTGCAGGATTTCTATATCCATCAAGGGAAATGTGAACGCATCAAAAAGTTCCCCCTTCCTCGGCAGTACGGAGGTATGAGCATCATCTTCGTTCAGATATTCATTTTTCTGCTTCCTTTTGGGATGATTTCAGAGTTTGCGAAACTGGGAGAATGGGGGATTTTATTAGCCATTCCGTTTACCGTACTGGTTTCCTGGGTGTACCTAGTGATGGAGTTAGTAGGGGATTATTCAGAAAATCCTTTCCAGGGACTGGGAAATGATATCCCTATGTTATCTCTCTGCCGAACCATAGAAATAGACCTAAGAGAAATGTTAGGAGAAAAAGAACTACCCCCCGCCATACAGGCGAAGGATAGTGTATTAATGTAAATTAAGGGGTATAATCAGCTAGTAACCAGATGATCTACCCTCTTGGTCAGGTGGGTCTTATGTAGTAGGTTGAACGGGTTTATCCGCTGGTACTACCACACCATCTTCTATTATGGCACATAAAAAATCAAAGATCTTTTTACGTACTTTTTCATCCTTCAGCCCCTTTCCATGAATGGCTCCTCCTTTTACTACTGGGAATTCCGTAAGCACACTTCCCGGCCGTGCATCCTTCTGGGATTTATAGGAGATGACATAATCATTCTTTTCTCCTAGAAATTTATCCACTATCCACTTTTCCACAAATCCCTTAATACTTAGTTTCTCCGCTGTATGGTTATTGGCTATTGGGAGGGAATACAAGCCTGGTATAGAGCCGGCTTCTATCACCTTAAACTCTGGAGAACCTTCTACCATTATTCTTAGTCCTGGCATTCTTACGAGTAGTTCTACCCCCAGAGATAATAACCCTCCGGCTAAGGTAGCCACTGCGGGGTTGATAAAATTTGTTATAGAGAAAAATAGCTGTATTCCCTTCTTTACCTGCTTGGCTCCATCTAAATACCCACAACTTCCTGAAGCTACCGTCACCAGTTTCTCTGGTTCCAAGTGAAAGGAATCTTCTGTTAAGGAAATGTGATCTCTATTGTATGGAAGATCAGGATGCTCACCTGTAGCTATAAGAGACATGAGTTTAGCTATTATGCCTCCTCTGCTGGATGAAATCAGGGCTACAGGTTTTTCAAACCGGACACCTTGGAGGTTCAAGAAATCCGAGAAATGAAATAAGTTATCATAGGCATCATGGACGAAAGTATCATGTTCCAGGGTCAGAATCTGCTTGTAATCTGTCTTTTCAGTGATAAGTTGGAAGAAGTCCTTATAACCAGAAGTAGGTTTCATGAAAAACTTGAAAGACCCCCTCCAGGGAAATTTTTTATCAGTTTCCTTCAGACTTCTGGCGAAAGTTCCCGGAATGAGGATGAGGGTTTTCTGACTTGTATCAATCTTCTCTGCTTTTATTTCTACAAGTGGATGCCTCCGGGAGGGATGCGGTTCATACCGCTTAATCTTATATAATCTCTTGGCCTTTTCCTGGATAGCAGATAATTTCACTAGCTGATTGACAATGAAGGTATAGAATTCATCATCAGTAAATTTCTCCTTTCTGGCTATTTTGAGAATTTTCTTTAGCTCTTTTTTTAGTGAACCTTCTAAGAACCGTAGTTTGACTTTTCTTCCTTTTCCGAAAAACCTATCTCCTTTTGAACGGATCTTAGACTCAAACTCCGTTTCCAGGATATTTTCATATAGAAAAGCAGGTGCTTCAGAAGGAGACTTTCTGTTGGAAGTAGCTTTTTGGGTGCCTCTTTTAGGACCTTCTGGAATAAAGAAGTATTCAAATTCAGATACCTCCTCATCCTCATCCAGGGGATCTACCTCAGTAACCTGAGAAAGGCAAGGAACCACCTCTTCTTCTCTCTCTGTCTCTGGACTAAGAGATCTCAGCCGCTTCCTGGCACTATCTGCTAGTGTTAGGGTAGGCCTTATAGCTAGGGGAAGCGCTCCCTGTTCACCTAATGAGTCTATGGCTTCTTCATCAAAGCTTATATTAAATTCTCCTACCGTGCCTTCATTATCTTCATTCTCTCTGTTTATCTCTACTGTTTCTATGGTGATGCTCCCTCTTAGCTCAGTTTGTTCCCCCAGGTAAAGTTCTGCTACATAGACTTCTCCTGAACGGCTATCTTTCTGAAAGGCATCAGATTCTACAGGGATAAGAAGTTTCCTGGTGAAAGAGCTTCCCCTGTCATCATTCAGGGAGACCTCTTCCTCCAGGATATAATCATCTATATCATCTAGGTAAATGGTTTTTATGGAATTGGGCATATGGCTATGGTTTGGTAAGTACTATATTATTAAGTTTTGACTGTCAAGCTTGAAAGGGTATCAGACTCATATCAGGTCTAGCATATAGGGTGTAGGCAAATCTGTCAATAGAGCTGTTATATTCCCTAATAGCCAATCTCGCTTTCCTAACAGCTACGCCCATCATATCTCCATTCATCAAGGCTTCATATAAGGCTAGCTGGTATTTGAATGCTACTACATCATTAATGGGCCATAGACATCCGAGGAAGGCGCAGGCTCTGTTGGCTAAAAACTTTTTTACGAATCCACCTATACTTGTCAGGTCATGACCTGACTGGCCTGTTAAGCAACAGTTTAGGAAGACAAAGGGGGCCGAGTTTCTGAGGAGATTACTCTTTCTTCCACTTATGTTGTTAGCATATAAATCGTAGTCTTCAAGACTGATATAAGAAGTATTAGGATCATGTTCTTTGTATTCCCCGTGCCCACAGAAGTGAATGATGCTAACATCCGTTTTCCTACTGGCGAGCAACTGTTCCACATCATCCATAAATGGCCTAATGTCATTTACGGTTAAAGTATCAGATGAAAGATTAAGGATTGCCTCTTTCTCTATGGGAGCATAATCCAGTCCAGTATTGTTGGGGACTATTACATTAAGGTTTTGAAGCACTAATTCTTTCTTAAGACGACTACCATAGAAAGATCTAGAGACGATAAAGGCTTCACATAAGATTTCTCCTTCTTCTATATTCTCTTCATCTCCTCCTGTGAGTTTTAGGAGTTCCCATGGGAGATAGGGTTCCTCAGAAGTAATGCTCACAAACATAATTTCATTCCTGAAAGTCCAGATCAGTTCTTGTGTTTCCTTGGGAAGAAGCTGTTCAAATAATCCTGTACACATGTCACCGAATACACTTTCTAGCCTTTCAGAATCAGTGCTAAATTTCGTTTTGATCTTGTTGACATCTCTGTAGAACTGTTTGATGAATTGATCTAATTCCTGTTGAAGAAAAATATCCCCTTTTTGATTGAAGGTGATCCCTGCTGAAGAAGTGTACTCGGCTGTCACTTCCAGTTTGCTCTTTTGGCCTACCTCTTCCTGGTTGATGGTGAGTTTCAGATGATTATCAGATAGCTTACTATGTAGGGGTGCGCCTATGCGGCTCATGACAGCTGCTCTGGCTACTTCTTTACTGCCCGTGGCGCTGTGTTTCACTATCTCGGGCCTTAATTCTAACTGACCTATGTAGTCCCCATCAATCATGGCTATGATTTTAATGGTGGCTTTTCCTTCATCTATGGGAGTAAACTTGAAGCCGACAGGAGGGGCCTCATTGCCCTGGATCACAGTTTGTTTAGTCCGCTTTCCCTCCACTTGAACGCCTTTAGCCTTTACAATGGAAAACTCTATGGTATCTCCATTACTGGCAGCAGCTATTTCTGAAACAGATTTATATCCCTCAAGTTCTTTCTCAGAAAACTTACCCACTTCCAGTAAGATGACTAGTTGCTCCTGAATATTTACTTGTTCAGGATAATCTGTCCTTACCTGGTAGGGCGTATCAGATAGTAAGCTACCAGGGACCTTGGGTTCGTCAGAAGGAAGTCCCACGTCTATGTCCTCCTCATAATCTTCTAAAGCCTCTCCTCTCTTTTTTCTACCCGTCTCCTGAATGATGGAGAAACCTATGATCTCATCACCTGCTAGGACTACTACCTTTGGGAGGGTATTAACAAATAGCTCATACTGACTAACAGCCGGAACCTCATCCAGGAAGAATTCTTCCATAACTGTCCGCAGTAGGGCTTCTGGTTCAGCCTTGCGGGAAAGCTCACTTAGGACTGAGGGGATACTATCCTCTTCAAAGAGATAGTAAGTTCCATCTCCATAGAAAATGATATTCTCCGGTGAAAGGGAGTGGATGGACTGAATAATCCTTTCCACTTTCTCTTCAGCAGAAAAGCTAATGAAGTTTTCATTAATCATCATATAAGGGGGATTATGGGATTGGTGGAGTAGAGAGTGCTTGAATTTTCTTGGAAAACTTTTGGGCTACTAATCTGAACCCTTCATCCGTAGGATGGATCTCATCCGCCCAGTAGTTCCTATCAACTGGAAGGGTTCCTTGAGTATGTACGAAGTGCACATATGAGAATGAATCAACTAGGGAAGAGAGAACGGTATGAAATCTTTTGAGGATGTAATCAATAAGCGCTTGCTTATCGAGTTGGTCTTCAATCTTTTTCTTTTCCATATATTTCCCTACCCATCCTCCTCTCTTGGATTTCTCATAAGGAATGATGAAGTCATACCCATGAACGAGCACCTGCAACCCAAAGTCATCATGGTATTTCTTGGCTCTCTTAAAGATGGACTGGTAGTATACGCCTATGGTTTCCAGGAAGCCTTCAAAGTTATCTTTTAAGAATCTTTCCGGCTCTTGTCCAGGTATTCCTGGGGTGTAGTCATCCAGAAATAGCTTAAAAGAATCTCCCAGAAGGTCATTTCCGCCTCCGCTTAATAAGAAGAAGGAAGGTCTTTCCTTTTCTATGGCCTCAAAGAATTCATCCTCTTTGAACATATGCTGTAACTCAGCCCCAGCAGCAGAAAGGCAAAGAATATTGTAGCTTCCTGAAAGCTGATCTATGATATCCTTCAAGAGAAGTGGGTACTGAAACCAGGAATCTCCTTCCGCTACAATCTTAGTTCTTTCTGGATATTTCTCCTTCTTGATTTCATATGATCTAAGTCTTCTTTTCCTTCCCCATTTGTTGGCTAAATCCATAAAGGTATCAAATACAAACCCCCTATCTGTAGCTTCTTCAGGGGAGATTTTTAGCGTAGACTCCAGTTCCGGGCTGAAAGGAGCACCTGGATTCTCTTTGATCTTAACATGCTTTTTTAGCTCTAATTCAATATTGGCTAGCTCCTCTTCTGATTTAGTGCTAATATCAGACGCTAGCTCTTTAAGTAACCAATCTATAGGATCATTCATGGATGAAGATTTATCATATGTAGAAATAATAATATGTTACGAATGGTTCGGTATTCAGTTTCAAATCATTGGGTATTCTAATGTTTTTGTAGTGGCTTCTTCAGGGATACTTATCTATTCTACATGCAAGGAGAATCGTATATTTCTCATAATTATTAAGCTAAACGAGTAGGTTTTGGATATAAGGAGGTAATTTTAGAGTAGAGATGGTTTGGATTTCCTTCAGAAAAATTGAGCTTGTAGAAATTGAGAAAAGCATTTCAGTATCCTTCTAAAGGCACCTATCATACTAACCATTGATCAGCATGGAAATTGATATTAAGGA
>JBCCLI010000279.1:0-8667 GCA_039026975.1 Bacteroidota bacterium
AATGAACTACATTTCAGCACTAACCTGGGACTTTTCTCCCAAAGTAGAATACCTAGTGATCTGTCTACCCTTTATGGATTAATAGCCCTGGCCGTCATACTCATGCTCATAGCTTGTATAAATTTTGTGAATCTGGCTACAGCTCAGGCGCTTCAAAGAAGTAAAGAAGTAGGGGTCAGGAAGGTATTAGGAGGTTCCCGTAAGTCTATCATGTGGCAGTTTCTGGGAGAGACCTCTATCATCGTATTACTAGCAGTATGCCTTTCCATTGTCTTGACCGAAGTGATATTCACCACTTTTACAGACTTTTTCCCTGAAGATCTTGTTTTTGAGCCATTTAGGCTTGAGTATTTGGTTTTTTACGGCCTTATTCTGGTTTCCGTTAGCCTGCTTTCAGGCTTTTATCCTGCCTTTGTATTGGCAGCCTTCAAGCCTGTGAAAGCCCTGAAATCCAAGGGAGTGGCTTATACAGACCTTACCAGTCAAAACTGGTTGCAGAAGGCCTTGATTACGGTTCAGTTTGTAGTGTCTATCTCTCTCATCATAGCTACCCTATTAGTGGGGAAACAGATTACCTACATCATGAATAAGGATTTGGGGGTTTCTGCCGAGTCCCTGGTTTTTTTCAATGTTCCCTACTGGGATACAGATGAAAATAAAGACCAGGTGCTTAGTGAAGTAAGGAAGTTGGCCGGAGTACAATCTGTCTCTATCCATACCAATCCCATAGTAGCCAACTCATGGAGTAGTAATGAACTTTCCTTCCATAAGGTAGATGAAAAGCAAACGGAAGAAGTTCAATATAAATGGGTAGATTCTTCCTTTGTTAAGACCTATGAATTAGAACTTTTGGCAGGTAGAAATTTAAAAGACGGGGCTAGAGAATACTTGGTGAATGAAGCCATGGTCAAACAATTAGGATTTACTGATCCCTCAGATGTGATAGGCATGACAGTGATGGATACAAGAGGGGACAATTCGGATGTAGCCTATCAAATTGTGGGGGTTATTAATGATTACCACTATCTACCATTACAGCATCAGATAGATCCTATGGTGCTAACTTCAGTGGGAAGAAAAAATACCGTGGGCGTCAAGCTGGAACAGGGCGTATTAGCCAACGATGGTTTTTCAACCTTAATTGAAAATATTCATGGAATTTATAAGCAAGCCTTCCCAAGATCAGAATTTGATTACGAGTTCATGGATGAGCAGATAGCCTCTTATTATGAAGAAGAAGAAAGAATGGCCACCCTAAGTCAGACTGCTACTGCGGTAGCCATCTTTATCTCTTGCATTGGACTGTTTGGCTTAATATCCTATTCGCTCGTGAGAAGGACCAAGGAGATCGGGATACGTAAAATCCTGGGAGCTACAGTTAGCAATATCTTCAAACTGATTTCCACTGATTTTCTCAAACTCATTTTGATAGCCTTTATCATAGCTACCCCCATCACCTGGTATATGATGGACTCCTGGTTAGCAGACTATACCTACAAGGCTCCTATTTCTCTATGGGTATTTATTCTTTCAGGCGTTATAGCCTGTCTGCTGGCCCTGATCACCATAGGCTACCAAACATTTAAAGCTGCTTCAGCAAATCCTGTGGAGGCATTAAGGATGGAGTAGGGGACTCACTCACCAACATACTAAAAATGAAAAATTCCCCCTTATTTATCACAAGTGTGTGCATGCTGGTAACGGTTTACTGCCAGCCAGGTAAAAAATATTCCTGAGTCCGGAATCTGCGCATAAGACCTGCCCCAGTAAGGAAGGACTTCTATCAGGTAGTGCTGCAATCGCTTATACCCAATTCTAGGTATTTTTCATAAAAGAGAGTGAAAAAAACCTGCAAGCATTTGCAGTTATTAGAACATATTGTACTTTCGCCATGCGTTTATTTAGAACTGATCTAAATATAGATAGCATGCGACCATCCTTGCTTCTTGTACTCTGGCTGATAATGCCAGGAGCGGTGCTGACGGCTCAGAACTTTACTGGAAAACTACAAGCCTCTAACCAGATTCCCATAGTAGGGGCTACTATCTACAACCTCAACACGGGAAAAGGAAAATTCTCTTCTGCAGATGGCACTTTTACCATAAAGGCCAGCCCTTCTCATCAATTAGTCATTTCTTCTATGGGGTATACAACTGATACCCTTCGTATACTTCCACAGATGCTATCAGGAGATGAACCTTTCCTGATTAAACTCAAGGAGGAAAGTGTAGTGCTGAATGAGGTTCTGATAGAAGCTAAATCTCCTGCTACAGAGGTCAGAGAAAAAGCCTATGCAGTTGAAGTCATAGAATCCAGGGGATTTAAAAACCTGACTACTAATGCTAATGCTATCCTGGGAAGAGTTTCAGGTGTAAATATCCGTGAGTCAGGAGGGCTGGGATCTGCCTTTACGCTATCTTTAAATGGCTTGTCTGGTAACCAGGTACGTATATTCCTTGATGGCGTCCCCATGGACTACTTCGGGTCTTCTCTATCTCTCAATAATTTTGCAGCTAATATCATTGAAAGGATAGAGGTATATAAGGGAGTAGTACCTGTCCACCTTTCCTCAGATGCACTTGGCGGTGCCATCAATGTAGTAACCAATAACACTACTAATAATTATCTGGACGCCTCCTACAGCCTGGGGTCATTTAATACGCACATAGCTTCTTTGAACGCTCAGTTTAGACTACCTAAATCTGGCTTCACCCAACGAATAAAATCCTTCTACAATAAATCAGATAATAATTATCAGGTGCCAGTTCAGCTGGTGGATTTTACTACTGGAAAGGAGGATGAAGATGAAACTTGGGTAGAACGCTTTCATGATGGATATGAAAGCAGGATGGCTTGGTATGAACTCGGTTTTACTGGCACAAGCTGGGCAGATGAAGTAATGGCCGGGATCTTATATTCTGATAATTATAAAGAGCTACAACAGCCTGCCAATGCGATAGGGCAAGCCAAAATCCCTTATGGAGAAGTAGCATCTGAGGAAGAAAAGACCATTCTCAACTTCAAGTACAGAAAAAGTGGCATGTTGGGAGGAAGACTCTCCCTGAATGCTTTTGGGGTAGGGGTATTTGCAGAAACACTATCAAGAGATACAGCGAGTGTGACCTATGATTGGTTTGGCGTAGCTAACCCTAGAATAGATAGAGCAACTGGGGAAATTGAAACACGTAAAACGCTGCTAACCCTTAACACAGTGAACTACCTGGGAAACATAAATGCTGAATATGCCTTCAATACTAACCAAAGCGCTACCCTGAATTACAGCATGAATGACTTTAGCTTAGAAGGTTCAGATCCTTTTAAGAGTCAAAATAATACCCAGTTTGGTCAGCCCAATGAAGTTACTAAGCAGGTCATGGCTGCTAGCTTTACCAATACCTTTTTCAGAAAAGCCCTGAGAGCCACCGTTTTTGGAAAATACTATGACTACGAAATCAATTCACTAGAGACTAATTACCAAGGGACCGAGCTTATCCCTTTTAATAATGAGAAGAACTACATGGGAGCAGGAATAGCTTCTACCTTCTTCCTGGACGATTTCCAATTTAAACTGAGCTATGAAAGAGCTGTCAGATTCCCGGAGGTAATTGAGCTCTTTGGGGATGGCCTGAATACAGTAGCCAGCCCTTCCATTTTACCGGAAACTAGCAATAATTATAATCTGGGCGTCATTCTCAATAAGGATATCAGCCTGGGAAGTTTATATGTATCCCTAAACAGCTTTTTAAGAGATGCTAATGACTTTATTATCCCTGTGGTCCAGGGAATAAAAGTGTTCCACATTAATAATGGAGTAGTCCTTTCCCGTGGCTTGGATTTTAGTGTGGGAATAAATCACAAAGATAACTATGTATTCTCATTAAATGGGACCTACCTGGATCTCAGAGATAATAATCCATGGAAGAATGGACAAGTAGGGATAGAGAATACCCTTTACAGAGCCAGAATCCCAAATGTCCCTTACCTCTTTGGGAACTTCACCTTCTCCTACAGAAATAATGACCTCTTCTCAGAAAGAGACAGTTACTCGGTCTCTGTCAATCAAAACTATACGCACGAGTTCTTTTACCGATGGGAAGTGCTGGCTAGCACCAATAAGAGTGTAGTACCCAGTCAGTACTCCACCAACTTGGACTTTGTATACAGCTTACATGAAGGAAAGTATAATATCTCATTTTCTGTTATTAACCTGTTTGACAGCAGGTTATATGACAATTTCCAGCAACTAAGACCTGGAAGAAATTTTAATGTTAAACTCAGACTATTCATCAATTAACCTATTGTAGCATGAAAACCAACCAGTTAATAGTATTATTTCTCATGAGTGCAGTAATGTTCTTTACTGCCTGTGATGACGATAGTAGCGATGCGCCTACACCCACACCACCTGCAGCAGTAACTGAAACTTTTTACTTTTTAGGTATTGAGGCAGCTACAGACCCTACCACGGATGTACTGACTACTTTACCTAACTTGGAATCAGGAACGGTTTCTCCTATTGGGAGTGGGTTTGAACAACCTTCATGGATGACCTTCATGCAGGGACCAGATCAGATATTAGTAGGAGGATTTACCTCTGCACCTGAAATTACCAGTTATTCTATGGAGAATGGTGAGTTGGTACAGGGAGAAAGCTTTTTCACAGATCTAGGTGTGTATGCTTTTGACTTTGTAGATGAAGAAAATCTGGTCATGGTAGGCTCGCCTAGAAGTGGCTTATCTAATAAGAAGCTCTATCACGTGAATACTAATACCATGTCAATCATTAATACTGCTGAAACCAATTTTGGGGATATTGATGCTGACAGCTTATTTGCTTTCCCTACAGACGTAAAAGTAAGGGATGACAAGATGTTTATTTCGTACTACCATACGCATACTAGGGGAGACTTTAGTACACCTGAGGCAGATATGGCCTATTTAGCCGTATTTAGCTATCCTTCTCTTCAGTTTGAGAAGATCATCTCGGATGAAAGAGCCCCTAATATAGGCAGATATTACAGTACTAATTCTTTAGAGATAGATGAGGATGGAGATATCTACACTTACTCTCCTTCTTCTCTTGCTTGTGGATTTGCCCCCACACCCTCTAAGAACTCTGGAATCTTAAGAATCCCAAGTGGTTCTACTGAATTTGATCCTAACTTTTACATAGATTTTGAAGGAATAAGCGGAGGCTACAAAATCAATGATATGTTCTACGTAGCAGATGGGAAAGCAGTAGTAAGGGTACTGCA
This sequence comes from Bacteroidota bacterium, assembly GCA_039026975.1. Lineage (GTDB taxonomy): Bacteria > Bacteroidota > Bacteroidia > J057 > J057 > JBCBKZ01. Next base: position 5,256 of record JBCCLI010000279.1, read on the forward strand.
GGAAGATGAGACTAACCCTCAATTCCTATGGGCTACTTATGCACCCACTTCTGAATTTCCATTACTTTCCACAGGTATCTTAGACTTAAATACGCAGACATTTACTCTGCTAAATGATGTCCCTACTGCCGGAGGTGGATGGAATGCTGCTCACCTAATAGAAGATACTAAGCTATACCTGGGAGTAAGTAACAACACCTATGCAGGTATTTATGTCATAGATGTAGCTACAGGTACTGCCACTGAGGGAGTTAGAGTAGATGGAAACTATGCAAAAGGAATTATGTCCCTGACTGTGACTGAATAATTCTTACCCACACATCATAAAGCAATTGGCATCCTAACGGGCCAATTGCTTTTAAGTGCTTTTAACTTAAAATCATGAAGAATATAATACTGTTGTTAGGATGGATTTTCCTATGTGCGGGAAATATCCGGGCCCATGCTCTTTGGATCTCTACTAGCGAGCAGGGAACCATAGGAGAAGAACAGGAGATCAAAGTATACTTTGGTGAATTTACCTATGGCGTGACTGAAGAAGTAGGAAAAGAAGCGTATGAAATGGTGAAAGATTTTTCCTTGTGGGTGTTTAGTCCTTCAGGAGTAAAAACTTCCCTTGAGGTGGAGGCTAAGGATACTTACTATCTAGCCACTTACACCCCTGCTGAAGAAGGGACATACACCGTCTTACTGGATAATGACAAGATCGACGTCATTGATTACTCACAATATGACTTTGGTATCTTTAAGCCTCACTATCATTCTGTAGCTAAGATACAGGTAGGGGAGCAGGAAAGTGCTACCCATACCGCTAACCAAGTGGGAATTACATTAAAGAATTTACCCGCTTCAGATGGTCAGGTGCAGCTACAAGTTTTTTATAAAGGTCAGGAATTAGCAGATACTGAAGTAAAGGTTTTCCTAACAGATCAATGGTCCAAGACCCTCAAAACAGATGAGCAAGGTAAGGCAACTTTCAGCCTACCCTGGGATGCTGATTACTTAGTAGAAGTTACTACTGAAGAGCGAGTGCCGGGAACCTTTAATGAAGTAGAATACGAATTTGTTTGGCATTGCGTAACTCAGCACCTAAGTAATTAGCCGTGTGATTACCCTGATAAGTGTATGTATTTTCTTTGGTTTTTACCTGTGGTATGCCACCACTAAAAGAATCAAGGTTGAACCTTGGCTAGGTATTGAACCATGGGCCAAACAGAGACACAAGGAATCTAAATTAGTAGGTTCCTTTTTCCTGTTAATTGCGGCGGCTATTACTTTGTATGTTTATGGTATGGGTGCTGGTACCTTTGTATTTTTAGTAGCATTTATGACCATCGGATGCTTGGTTATTCTTCTCGTCCCGATGAAACTAATGAATAGACTGGTATTGGCCCTGATTTTTATGCTGCTATTTTTTGCTGAATTTTTTCTTTAAATGCCCGCTAATAAAAAATATCTCACTACCTCCCCCTGGCAAAAAGCAGCTAAGCTTACGGCTGGGTTTGTTGGTGGTTTCATCTTGAGTGCCACTATACATACAGCTATAGCAGCCTGGTGGGGTAGAGCAGAGGTGGTGGCCACCAGTGGATTTAGTTTGTTTTTACTTTGGGCAGGATTAATGATTATGGCTTTTCTAGCTAAAAATGGATGGAAGTTATGGGGGGTATACCTTCTCGCTTCCACCATATGTGTAGGTATCACCTACCTGGGTAGGATGTATATAGTGTAGGTACTTAAGGTAAATCATTGGATAGACGGATTTATAATATCATGTTTAGTCTGCACACGATGAGTAGCATCATCATTAGTGTGGCAGTATTCGTCATATTTTTTGCTGGAACTTTTTCCTTCTTTAGGGATGAAATAGTCAATTGGGAACGGGGCCATCAGGTATCCCAGAAAGAGGAGATAGATGCTAATATTGATACCCTGCTTGCTGCCTTAGGAGAAACCCATAATCTGTATGGGAGGGATGTAAGCCTAACACTATACTATAATGAAAGGAGAGTAGGGGTGAGTATGACAGGCAGTAAAGACTCTACTGCACTGGAAGATGATAAAGTAGGCGCATTCTTTTACCTGGATACCCATGACCATACTACGGCAACCTATACAGACTCTTATTCCTTAGGAGAATTTTTATATCGACTCCATTTTTTTGCACAGATTCCTTATCCTTATGGATATCACCTTTCGGGTTTTATGGCTTTCTTCCTGTTGTTCGCTATTTTGACAGGGCTGATTGTACATTGGGATAAAATTGTAACTAACTTTTTTGTTTTCAGGCCTAAGGCTAAGTGGAAAACCATTTGGACTGATTCACATACGGCACTAGGCCTTATTGGATTTCCTTTCCAACTGGTATATGCTTTAACAGGTGCCTACTTTATGCTGCAAGCCTTCCAGGCAGCTCCCTTTTTACTAGCCTTATATAATCAGGATCAGGCAGCTATGGATAAGGACCTGGGGGTAGAGCATCCCGTTTTTGAATTCTCCTATGAAAGAATGGAAACCCCTCCTGTAGTCATGCCTTTTATCAGTAGGACACTGGACACATGGAACTCCTTCAGGATACAAGATGTCCATGTGTATAATTTTGGAGATCAAAATATGCACCTGGAAATAGGGGGTACATTACCTTATGAAGATAAACTGAATGGAGAGGGAAAAGCCATCTACAAGGTGTCAGACGGTAGCCTTGTGCATAAGAGAGATCCCCATTCAACAAGCAGGTATATAGAGGTGGTGGGAAATCTGCTTTACAGGCTACATTTAGCAGATTATGCCCATGTGGGGCTGAGGATTATATCCTTTCTGCTAGGCTTGCTTTCCTGCTATGTGGTTCTCTCAGGTGTGATGATATGGTTAGTGGCCAGGGATAAGAAAATGACCTCAGATAAACAAAGAAGGTATAACCGCAGGGTAGTGTGGGCCTATTTAGCCATTTGTCTCAGTATGTATCCCGTAACAGCCCTGGCGTTTTCCCTGGTTAAGTTATTTCCCGGAGGGGGAATGACCTTTTTGTATAGAACCTACTTTATAAGCTGGTTAGTGCTAAGTTTATTCTTTATATGGAAAAGGAATAATGCTTTTATTCTCAAATGGTCCCTACTACTGGGTGGGATACTGGGTTTCCTGGTACCGGTAGTAAATGGCCTAAGCAGCGGACAGTGGATATGGGTGAGTTGGGTAGATGGGTATGAGCAGGTCCTATTGATAGATGTGATGTGGTTAGCCTTATCTACCTCTTCCTTTTGGGCAGTAGCTAAGCTTACAAAGAAAGTCCAGGTGGGTAAGAAACCGGTACTAGCCCGTTTTACATGATCCTATGGTTCCTCATTTTCTATAAGCATAAAGATCTCATGTGGCTATGACTGGTTGAATACCATATGAAATCCGTTCAATACACTGA
>JBCCLI010000280.1:0-8648 GCA_039026975.1 Bacteroidota bacterium
GAGTTCAAATGGAATCCTCGTAAAAAAGCCAAAGTCCCCATAGCCTGGCAAAAAGCTTATCCTGCTAGTAGCTTTAAAGTCATTCAACAGGAGAACTATTGGGAATGGATTGGGGAAGAAGATCAGCCCTGAGCTGCATTGCCAGAGCTATTTGCCTTTTTTCGGTAGATACAACTGACCTCAGACAGGGGTATGCCTGCTATCACGTACCATTCGAACAATTTCATCAGCACTATCTTCTGACTGCCAAGCACCAAATAGCTTTCTCCAAGAATCATTAGAGAGCTGCTTATCCTCTCTGTTGAGAGAATCAGAAATACGATCGATGAGGTCCAGTTTAATGGAAAGACTTAGGTGCTTAACTAAGCTAAAGAAATGATTAGCAATATGATTTTCTCTTTGCCTCATGAGACTAACACACGAAATTCTCTACAAAAGGGTGTGAGTATATTAAATACCTCTGAAAATGGGTAAAGGATTACATTTGATCGTGAGAATTTGCTTTGTTACTGAGAATCTCTTCAATTTTATTCCGAAACTTTGTCGAAATCCTTAGAAATCCATCATTATTTGGATGAAATTCATTTATCCATTCTTCCCTACTTTTTAGTGTGTTACGTAGATCTAAATAGTGAACATAAGAGTACCTATCAGCTAATGATGATAATCTATCATTGAATAGATCAATAAGCTCTTTAATAACCAGTGGTGGATTAGGGTACCCTCTTTTCTTAATAGCGTAATATAAGCTTCCTCCAAAGTTCAAAATACTTTTATCATACTTCCTAGGATAGTCATAGCCATGCAAAATTATATCCGCTCCCATACCTTCTAAATCGCGGAGGGCTTGCTCGTAATAAAATAATACTATTTCATTAAGAACTGTATCTAAATAATCAGTAAAAAATGGTCCATCCTCGTACTTAGGATAAAGGATTTTATTCCTGAATTTGGCAGATATCTCGTTTCCCCCTGCACTAAGTATAATAATAGCTGGCTTCTCTACTTCTGCAAAAGCGAAGAGGTCTCCATCTCGAAGGATTTTCTGCGCCTCATCACTTGATTCAGCAAGACTAAATACGTTGTAGTAGTTTGATAAGTAATCCGTCACATCTTTCACAAAGGGATAACAAAACCACGAATCCCCCTCACTAAGCACTGTTTTCTTATCAGGATTTTCAGATTTTCGTTTATAATAATTTCTCCTCCTGACAATTAGAGCGTAGTTATTTGTAAATAGAACTATAATTTCCTGATAGAGATAAATGAATAAAGAAACTCCTAAAATGATAGGTGAGAGAGTTATATAAATCTGTTGATCTGAAAAAGCACAAAGTACAGAAATAGAAATAAGTAGAAGGCCAAAGGATATCACAATTGCTATATTTCTAGTATACTTATTTTTTTTATAAACCACATTTCTACCAGAATTAATGGCTGGCCCAATAGGATCTTCCTCTATGGCATTTATAACATCCAGTACCCCTGCATTTATCTTATTCTGTTGGATTTCTATTTCTTGATATGTTATTGTCCCTTCTCTTTTTTCTTTCCTAAGAGAGATTTGACGACTTTCAAGATTGATAAGGGATTCATACTCAAGGCTTTTATCATCTACTTTTTTCTTAAGCCCTCGAATTACTTTCAAAGGTGATTTGATCAATTCCTCTCTATAATTCATCTTTCTAAGAAAAAAATTTGGTTAGCTGGGAAGTCACAATAAGTTGGTACATACCAATACAAACTTCTCCATAATACATATCGAAAAACTACTTCAATTCTTAATTATTAAAATATTTCACAAGTTAGACTTCTATTCGAGTCAATAATTTCCCTATTCCCCTCTAAAACTCCACCTTCACCTTCGCCTCAGATCCAGGCTCTAAATCATACAAAGTTCTCATTTGGTCTGTACCGAGCTCTCCAACAGACACATTATAGTAGCCTTCTGAGAATACCCAGGGGCGGAATTCTGTGCCTTTGATGCGGAGGGTGTAGAGGATGTCTCCCGTATCTGCATTGGAGACCTGAATGATGGGGTCTTGCATGCCTTCTACTGAGAGGGTGGGCAGGTATTGCACATTCTCTGGCGTGAAGTTATCCAGCTGATTGATGGTGATGGGCCAGCCTTCATAGGGAAGGGCGCCTTCAACTGTAGGGTCAGTGTCCCGTTCCCAGTTGGCGAGGGTGATGTCGCGGCTAGCTCGGTTAAAGCTGACTACCCCATAACCGGTAGCTCGGTCGTAGAGATTGGAAGGTTCTCGACCTGTGAAATAGGGATTGCTGACTGCCAGAACGGTCATCTTATTTCCGAAGCCATCCTCAAAATCGCCCATATTCCTGGGAGCCCCTTCAGGTCTGTTTCCGCCTTCCACAGGTGGGTACCACCTTCTAGGCCAGACATTGGAAACGGAGGGTACGCATAAGGCGTAGCCTGCATCTCCGTAGGCATCTACGCCATACTGTATGGAGCTTCCTAAGTGCTGATCCCCTGCCAGGTGGAAGGCATACGCTTTCCGAATGGTTTTCACGGCATTGTCACGTCCCGTTTGCGGCCAACCATTAGAGTCCATATCTGCCACAGCTTTGTCACCTTCTGCATATTCTCCCTTTTCCAATATGCGTAAGGTGGGTACGATTCGGTCGTGAAACTCTTCCTTAGGTAGAGTAGCTACATTGGCGAAGATGGTTTGGGATAGTAACACCTTCATCCAGCAGCCCTCAGACCAGTCGGCCGCCCAATCTTCCAGAAAGGTAAGTTGGCGTTCTCCTAAGAGAATGGCACCAGTAGCATCTGCCTGCGTCTTGGCATCAAAGTTCCGGTTCTGTATCCATCCGTTTCTCACATCAGCTTTAGGAAGAACCCCTCTGGGTGCAGACTTAAACTTGCGGTCTTCCAATATGGCAAAACTGATGCCCCCATACCGCATATCTGTGTAGTAGACAGTGATGCCTTGTTTGACGGGCGTAGGATCATAGGGGTCAGGTAAATGGCTGGTTTGCGTCCGCTGGACCATGTTCACCCATTCAGGTGGCATTTTATAGCCGCCGGTATCCTGCTTATCAGAATGATCTTCAGGTGTGTTATCAGCGGCCTTTCCGCCTTCTCCCCAAATGTTTCCGTGGTATACATCATGATCATCAGGAATGGCTACAGAAGGGATGTCTCTCATCAAGTCTCTGAAAGTCCAGCCAAAGAGGTACCACTTTCTTAGGTAGTCCAGGCTAGCCTTATCTACCGGGCCACGCTGAACACCATAGCCTCCTACCCCTTCGTAAATCTGATCTCCGGAGAAAAACAGAAGGTCTCCGTCCTGCTTGACTACATTCTCCACCAAATCATTATTAGGGAAGCCCAGGTCATTATTTCCAGTGAAGCCCAGCACCTTAATATTCTCCTTATCCTTAGGATCTTTTCTAATGGTTCCCTCAAAGTAGGTGGGAGTAGTTCCTGATCCAGTACTTAGTTGATAAGCCAGTCGGTAAGGTTGATCTTCCCCGTCTTGCCAGTTCTCCATTTTGAAGGTGGCGGTCCTGGACATGGGATCTATGGTAGCAGTAGCTGCTTTTCGCCAAACATTATCTCGCTCCAGTTCCATGACTACCTCTTGGGCCTCTTCTTCACCCATGGGCGGCATTTGAGCCGTCAATTTCATACTTCCTTGACTTAGGGTATGCTGAGCAAAGAGTACAGGGCCATAGGCTTGTTCTGGCAGATAGGTAAGTTTAGTACCGCTCAGTTTCCAGTCTTTAAAGGCTACTGATGGCTTTTCCTCCATTTGGTTTCCCCGGAAATCACTCAGCAGAGCTATGCTTCCCTGCATATCTTCTTCTGCTACCTCTTCCTGCTCTAAGCTCATTTCTCCTATGCTTACAGTTAAGCTGTAGGTACCTCCTGTAGGGATTACCTTAGCCTCCAAGGTATTCCATCCCGCTGCTAAGTTGACCGATTCTTCACTTGTAGTTTCTCCTATGAAAAGCCTACCCATGGAAGTTACCCCTACCATGAGTCCTTCTCCCCTCACCGCATCATCTCTGTAATCTTTGAATTTTCCTTTAGCTCCTAGTAAAAAGCCCAGTCGGTTATTCTCAGTAGACTCTTGATTCTCTACCTGAAAGGAAACACTTAGTTCTGCTATCCCTTTCTGTTCTCCCAGCCTGTAGGTGAGTATGTGAAGATTTCTATTCTCCGCACTTACTAAGCAGTACAATTCTCCTTCCCTTAGCTCCCAGTCCTGCAGTCTATTGGCCCAAAAATCTGGCCCTACCCAAGTACGACTAAGTCCCTCCCAGTCAGATGTATAAGTGTTAGTGGGGGGTTGTTGACAGGAAGTTAGTAGGAAACTGAGGGTAAGAAAGTAAAAGAAGATACGTCCATTCATAGGGCTAAATATTTTAATCCTGAGTTTATTATTAACAAAGAGGATGTCCCTAAATACTCCTACCAAGTACTAGCCTGCAAAAGGGTTACCATGCTGGCTCTTGCTAGTATCTACTACCCTAATAGCAATGACGTCAGCCGTAGCAGTGAGCATGTCTCCACTCCAAGCCTTACAGATTAGGGTGGTCTTTCTTCCTTTGACTTTTGCAATTCTGGCCCGTAAGGTAATAGGCTGATCATTAGGGGTAGGCTTGAGGTATCTAATGGTAAGGGTTCCTGTAGCATATCTGTAGTCAGGCTGGGTATTTAACGCCCTTCCCTCAGCTTTATAGGCAGCAGCCATAGCAGTCCCCATGGTATGACAATCTATAATAGAGGCCAGAACTCCACCATTTAGTACATTCTTCCAGCCCTGATACTTTTCTTGAGAATACCAGATACAAACGGCTTCCTCTCCTTCCCAATAGCTTTTAATTCTCAATCCATCGGGATGTTCTTTTCCACAACCAAAGCAAATATTTCCTGGCATAAAGTCCTGGAAGTATGTTCTCTGTTCCATAAGATAACAGTTAGTGGAAGTATAATGGCAGGATAATAAAAAAGACCCAGTAGTTTTGCTACTGGGCCCTGTTTAGTAGTAGTAGTATCTCAATAGTTCAATGAATTTATATAAAGACGTGTGTTAATCTTTTGTTAATGCATATTAATAAAAAAATTGCAGATTGGACACATTTGAATGAAAAAATTCTCAGAAAAAGACCTTTTACTTACATAAAAAGCAGAAAAAATACTCCTGTTTGAAGGGTAATAATCTTCTTTCAGGAAGTGAAATCACATTTTTGGCGAATAAAGGCCATCTTCAAACCTAATTCAGAATTGATTCGTTATTAGTGAGTATGGAAAAACGCTTACTTATACTATCTCTGTTGGCTTGCCTGTGGCAGTTAGGCTCAGCACAGTCTGTACAACAAATTGACTTTAAGACCTTTGAGTCTCATCTCACCACAAAATCGGATACCACTTACCTCTATAATTTTTGGGCCACATGGTGTAAACCCTGCATCAAGGAGATTCCCTATTTACAGCAAGCCAAGGCTGACCACCAGCAGGAGAAGTTCCAGGTAGTATACGTCAGCTTAGACTTTCCAGACCAGATGAAGCTAGTAGAATCCTTTGTAGCTAGAAAAGGCCTAGCCCCTGTTTGGCTACTAGATGAGCCAGATGCTAATTCCTGGATAGATAAAGTAAGTCCTAAGTGGACAGGAGCTATCCCCGCCTCTCTCTTAGTAAACAGAGCTAAAGATCAGTATGAGTTTTATGAAGGATCATTTACTCAAGAGAGTCTTAATGCCTGGATAGAGGAGAATGGGGAATAACGAATACGTTCAATTAACCTAAACACAGATTACATTAACTTATACAAACACATATTCACATGATTAGGACAAAATTAACGCTCTTTTTGCTCATACTGGGATTTTCCTCCTCAGTCTTCGGGCAGGCAGCATATGAAATTGGCAGCCCTGTTGCTGATTTTTCTCTTAAAAGCACAGAAAATACCATGGTTTCCATGGAGAACTATGAGGATGCTAAGGGAATTATCTTAGCCTTTACCTGTAATACTTGCCCTTGGGCTAAATTATATGAGTCCAGACTCATAGAGCTTCACAATGAGTTTGCCCCCAAGGGATATCCCGTCATAGCCATTAATCCTAATGATCCTGAGGTAAAACCGGGGGATTCTTTTGAAGCCATGCAAACACGTGCAGCAGACAAGGGATTCCCATTTGCTTACGTAGTAGATCCTAATCAGGAGATCACTCGTATGTACGGAGCTACGCGTACCCCTGAATTGGTTATTCTCCAGAGAAATGCAGAAGGTCAGCTAGCAGTAGCTTATAAAGGAGCCATTGATGATAGTCCCAGGGATGCCTCAGCTGTAAATAAACCTTATGTAGCTACAGCCATTAACGCCCTTCTCAAAGGAGAAAAGGTAGAGGTCACCACTACCAAGGCTATAGGCTGCTCCATCAAGTGGAGCCCCAGCTAAGAGGATTTTTCTTTTCTTCAGAATATAAAATGTCTGCTCCCCACAGGGCGGACATTTTCTATTTATAGAAATATTGCTGCCTCCATGGAGTCTCAGCTTACCAGCCCGTCAAGGCGTTAACAAATACAACTCTGTAAGGGCAGAACACATTCATATCAAATGGGATTTCCATTCATATTTTCTATAAAACAAAGGCCTCGTCTGGGGATAGACGAGGCGCATTGCGTTTGGGGTATTAGGTAGGTTAATAGGGAAAATCGGTGAGATCATTTTGATCTACTATATAAATGTAGAGAAAAAATATTGCCTGACAAAACGAGACTTGAAAGACCTAATAGTCTCACAATCATAAATACCGAAATTGAGGCATTTTATATCCAAAATTCTACAGATTATAATTAAATCTTACATATCGAAGGATTGGAGGAATCGAAATGAGTAAGATTAACTCTTACCTATGAGCCACAGAATAACCAAACAGGAAGAAACCGAAATTAGAACATATAAGGCCCCTAATAGCCATTCTCCTGCCTGAAATAACTTTAATGTTTCAAAACTAAAAGTGGAAAAAGTAGAGAACCCTCCACAAAAACCGACAAGAATTAAGGATTTATAAGGTGGAGGAAAATTTGTATTCTTTACAAAATATATCCAAGCAAATCCTAATACTACACAGCTCAGGATATTTGCTGCCAGCGTAGCTATAGGGAAGCCTGTTTCTGTAGTACCTATCCATTTAGATATTCCAAACCGAAGCATACTCCCCGTGCCTCCTCCCACAAATACCGCTAGCCATTCCATCATTTTCTAAGCTTAGTCTGTTGTTGGATACTTCATGCTTCCACTAATACCTGCATGAAAGCCTTCACTGATTCCTGCTATGTCTGTCTTCACCTTTAGGTGGTGTTCCAAATACTTCCCCCCTTCATCAAAAAAAACTTCCATCTGTATGTCCGTGCTGTAGAGCCATGAATCCTGCTTCATGATAGAGGAAATATAGGTTACCCCCTCCTCCCCATAGATCACTTTTTGCTGCTGTAATGAGGAAGATTTTCTGAGTCCTTCTTTTAAGTCGGCTATGGATGTATCTCCTGACTGAGTTACAAGGTAGTTAGAAGCTACCTTAGGGGTGAGGTATGATTCTTTCAGGATCATCTGGAGCTCCTCATTTACCAAGCAGGTTTTCATCTCATTATCTGACCAGTCTACCTCATGTACCTCCCACTCTTCCTCCTTACCAAGCGCTCCTGCCATTTTAGTAAAGCCGGTAGACGCTTCACAAGAGTGCGTTAACTGTTTACTTAGCTGCTGCACAAGCGGATCTTGCACTACGGTAGCCTCTGAGGTGCAGCTGGTAATGGCAAGGCAGGAAAGGAGAAAGATAATAAGTTTATGAAGGAGCATAGGAAATATACGTTAAGGTTAGGCCATACTAGAAATACGGGACTCGGATAACACATCTCCCGTCATATCTTCTGGAATAGGTAACCCCATGATATTAAGAATAGTAGGAGCTAAATCTCCCAGCTTACCTGTTTCTTGTTTCAGGCTGAAGCGCTCTTGCTTATCCACTAATATTAGTGGTACTAAGGCTGTAGTATGGGCGGTATGTGGGCTTCCATCTTGATTCATCATTCTATCTGCATTTCCGTGGTCTGCCGTGATCAATATAATGAAGTCTTTTTCCAGAGCTTTTTCTACGACTTCCTTGGTACAAATATCTACTGTTTCACAGGCCTTTACTGCTGCCTGAAAATCTCCTGTATGACCTACCATATCTGGATTAGCAAAATTCAGGCAGAAAAAGTCTGCATACCCTTTATCTAGTTCTTCTATGATGGTATTTCTAAGCTGGTAGGCACTCATCTCAGGTGCTAAATCATAGGTGGCCACTTTTGGAGAAGCACACATCTTATGGTGCTCCCCTTCCATGGGCTCCTCTCTTCCCCCGTTAAAGAAGAAGGTTACATGAGGATATTTCTCTGTTTCTGCCAGTCTTATCTGTTGTTTTCCCAACTTAGCTAATTGTTCTCCCAAACCATTTTTGATTTCATTTTTTTCATATAGCACATGTATCCCCTGAAATAAGTCATCATAGCGGGTCATGGTAGCATAGTATAGGGGAAGCTTTTGCATGTCTTCCTCTGGCATATCTTCCTGTGTAAGCACATGGGTAAGCTGTCTCCCTCTATCTGTACGGAAATTATAAAATAGAAC
>JBCCLI010000281.1:0-8627 GCA_039026975.1 Bacteroidota bacterium
AGGTGTCAAACAAGTGCTGGCAAAAGGGCGCCTATTTTTGAATACTTGCTTTGGCTTGAAGGTTAAATCTTTATGGAAAGTTGTAGTTCACTATCTAAGCCTTCTTTCACAATCTTTTGGAGGGTAGATAACCTGGCCTCTTTTACATCATTTTCAATCTTTGAAATGTAAGAATTAGTCATTCCTACTTTTTCTGCTAGTTGCTGTTGGGTCAGTCCTTTTGCTTTTCTGGCTTCTTGAATTAAAGCCCCAATTTTGAAAACCTGGTACCCCTCCTCTAATTCATCACGTTTAGGAGTCCCGTTCTCGCCATAATGTTGATCCTTAAATTCTTCAAGGGTCATTGTGTCTTTCTTCTTCATATTCTCTTTTTATTCTTTCTGCTCGCTTAATTTCTTCTTTGGGTGTTTTCTGGGTTTTCTTTCGAAATCCACTGATCACCACAATGATCTTACCTTTGTCGATAAAGCAGAAAATTCTTACTAAATCTCTCTGTTGTTTGACCCTAATTTCATAAAGCCATTTGCTTCCTTCTGTAGCAAGCTAGATAATCAACTATTATTTGTCCAAATATCCTCATGTTACTTTGGTAGCACATGATCTGCTAGCTATCATGACGGAGATTAATAGCTCTTCTTATTCTTTGAAATCAGTAGGAGCTACCTAACCCGCCTCCTTGAATGAGGTCAGTACACAATTCCATCCCAGCGCGTCATTCCGTTGGGCTAGGGTGTACGGCCTGCAGGGTCAAACGGAATCTAGCGTAGCTTATAGGTACTTTGATAAAGATTCTATGGTTAAATAAAATACTGATGGACAGGCTGCTTCAGCTGCCTATTAGCAGATACTGACCAGTGTTTCTTTCAGCGACTAAAGTCGCCGATCCATTTCTTTAGTAGCTTAGTTATGGTCAACTACTTAATGAAGAGCCAGGAGATTCCCTCTACTCCAAATACCCTAAATTCTGCTTTGCTAGTACATAGTCTGGATCATACCTGAGGGCTTCTTCAAGGTAGAAACGGGCTTCTTCTCTCTTCCCCTGATTAAGGGCTACGAATCCCAGGTTATTGAGAATTCTCACGTCAAAGGGTTTTTCAGCATATAGCTCCTGAAGGATGGCTCTTGCCTGTGTAAGGGTTTCCTGCTGGCCCGGATAAGCTTTAAGTAAGGTTGTAGCTGCCTTTATGCCGGCTTCTATGCTGTTAGGGTATTTGGTATAGACTTGCTGGTAGGTTTCATAAGCCTCAGGGAATCTTGCCAGAGCTTCCAAGCACTGGCCTTTTAAGTACAGGTAATCCAGTCGATTTTGGTTAGAAGGATTGAGCTTAGCTAGCAGCTCTAAAGCAGGGGCGTACTGCTGTCGCTCGAACTGTAACTGGGCCTGTTCCCACAACTGGTTCTGAGGTAAATACTGTGCTACCGAATCCAGATAGGCCGGATTAGCTTCTCTTTCCTGATAGTAGCTCAGCCATGCTTTGGCCGATTGAGTAGGGGTGGGAGTTGGCGTAGTAGCACAGATCAATCTGATGGATTCACTGATGGTGGCTACTTCTTGATCAGACTTTTCCGTAGGCGCAGGAATCTGTATGAGGTGATCATGTATACTGACGTGAGGGATGTCAGAGGTGTTATTGACGGGCATGTGGCATTGTATGCAGTCATTGTTAACTAAGGCCAGTTCTTCTGAAGGGGCGCTACATGTGAGTTCCATGCTCTCTTGATGGCAGGTCATACAGGAGGAGGTATAAACGGACTGGTCAGTTAGGTCTGGTTTTTTATGAGGGTCATGGCAGGTAGTACACACCAGCTTACCTGCTGACTGTATAAAACACTGGGATTGGCTGAGTCTCTCCGCATGTGAGCCTATGCCTATGGTTGAATTGTGCGCTTCCTCTACCAGGAATATATCCATGAGACCAGCTAGTTTCATACCCGGGATATATGCTCTTTCTGAAGCAACGTTCTCCTGTAATACGGCCACCCCTTCCAGATGACATTGCTGGCAAATATCAAACTGAAGGTCTGTGGGTAGGTGAGCTGGATTTATAATGCCCCAATCAGCAGTATCTGCTAAAATCTCCCCTTCCATCATTTGAAGATGTAGCTCTCCAGGCCCATGACACTGATCGCATCCTATTCCCAAGCTAAGCTGGGTAAATCTATTCTTGCTGTCAGCTACATAGGAGAATTCTCCCGTATGGCAGGAAATACAGGTGGGGCTAATTTCTCGTGAGAATCTGGAGTTTCTTCCATTCTCGTAGCCTGGACTCAGGTCGAAGATGCCTTTTTGGCTGTACCAGGTAATAGGAGTTTCATATAGATACCCATTTCTGTGAATGAGAAAAGAGCGGGTCTTTTTTCCGGAACCTATGACATAGTCTATTTTTTCTTCTCTCTGGTAGAGGGTATCTCCTTTTACTAGTCGGAATTCTAGCAGATAAAGAGAATCATTCTCCCAGAAAAGCTGGTAGTGAAAATCTGAATGAGAATCATACACAGCAGATTTACTGGCTAAAGGCATAGGAATAGTAGATCTGGTAGGCAGATACATAGAGTGTCCCATACCTGTCTCCAGATAGTTAGAATAGATTTGCTGGTGGCAACTCTGACAGGCATCCATCCCTTTTTCAGCATACGTATCAGAAAGCTCTGGAAGAGTCTGTTGCTGCTCTTCTAACTGGGAACAGTTAATGATTAGGCAGAAGGCCAGCAGCAGAAGGATATATATTTTCCAATTCAAGGGCATCCTAACGGTCTTCCTGAAGGGCTTTAAAGATGAGGCTGGTTTCGTATCCTTTTTGCTGCAGGAATCTGATCATTTTAGCCTTTTCTTTAGGCTGAGTTAAGTCTGGAATGTCTTTCTTCTTCTTTTCCACTAAATAGGAGAGGGTTTGTAGGTAGTCCTCCTCTTCTATTTCCTGAAGAATGGCTTGGTAGATAAGTGTATCATCTATGCCTTTCTCTCTAAGAGATTGCCTGATCTTAATTTTTCCCCACTTTTTTTGGGAGAATTTTCCTCTGGCAAAGCTATGGGCATAGCGAGTATCATTCAGGAATCCCTCTTCTTCTAGGTGCACTAGCATGAGGGGTACCTCATTACTCAGGGTTCCCATCCCATGTAATTTTCTTTTTACCTCTGCACTATACCTTTCCTGGTAGGCACAGAACTTATAGATTTTCTTCAAAATTTCTTTATCCACGCACTTCCAATTACCTCATTCTTTTTCTCCAAAATAAATCTGACCCCAAAGAGTTAACCATTAGTAGCTCGTCTATTCAATGATAGTTAAGTTATGAAAAAGCGTTTAATACTTCCCCTTCTGCTGCTAATAGCTATATGTTTGGGAGCATGTCAGAAATATGAGGATGGCCCTCTATTTAGTTTAAGATCCAAGAAGGAAAGGGTAGCAAATGATTGGAAAGCAGGTCTTCTTTCTAGAAATAATTTTGATGAGCTGGAAGAATTTAGCGCCTATGAGCTAGATTTTAGTAAGGGTGGAACGTTTGAGTGGCGGGTACAGCCAGCTAATGACTCTACCATTCAGACGCTGAGTGGAGACTGGGAGTTTGCTAAGGTAAAAGAATCCATTAAACTCACGTATGCAGTAGATAGCCTGGGAGCTGATAGCATACGACTACTATTTATGGATATCAGAAGATTGAAGGAAGATGAATTATGGGTAGAGTACTTGTGGGCAGATGATCAGTATTTTGTTCAGTTAGTTCCCAGATAGCCAAAGAATATTCTCTGTGAAAAATACAGCAAGAGTGTCTTTCAGGCACTCTTTTTTTATTAGTTTTGCCTCCTAAACTAATGTGAATCTATGAGCCACCGTATAGAGAAAGATACCATGGGGGAAATCCAGGTCCCTGCTGATAAATATTGGGGTGCCCAAACCCAACGTTCCATTCAAAATTTCAAAATTGGGGGGCAGAAAATGCCTATGGAGGTGATTAGGGCTTTTGCTTACCTGAAAAAAGCAGCTGCCCTGACAAATGCTTCCCTGACTTCCTTCCCGCAGGATAAAGCAGATACAATAGCCAGTGTGTGTGATGAGATCTTGGATGGGAAACTGGATGAGCACTTCCCACTGGTGGTATGGCAGACGGGCTCCGGTACTCAGTCTAATATGAACGTGAATGAGGTAGTGGCTAACAGGGCTATTGAGATGCTGGGAGGTACCATAGGGTCTAAAAGCCCCGTCCATCCTAATGATGATGTAAATAAATCGCAGTCTTCTAATGATACCTTTCCTACGGCAATGCACATAGCTGCCTATAAGGCCATAGTGGAAGAATTACTCCCTAAGGTAAAGAAGCTAAGAGATACGCTGGCAGAAAAGTCAGAAGCTTTTATGCAGGTAGTAAAAATAGGACGTACCCACTTGATGGATGCTACCCCTGTTACAGTAGGGCAGGAACTATCTGGATATGTAGCTCAGATGGATAAAGGGATGAAAGCCATAGAAGGAAGCCTTCCCCATTTACAAGAGCTAGCCTTAGGAGGTACAGCTGTAGGTACTGGCCTGAATACACCAGTGGGGTATGCGGAAGCGGTGGCCAACAAGATAGCTGAACTGACCGGTCTACCTTTTAGGACGGCTGATAATAAGTTTGAGGCACTTTCCGCGCATGATGCCATAGTAGAAGCTTCAGGGGCTATCCGCAGACTGGCCGTGAGTATGATGGCCATTGGGAATAATATACGTCTGCTGGCATCAGGACCTAGATGTGGCATAGGAGAACTAATCATCCCTGCCAATGAACCTGGTTCTTCCATTATGCCGGGAAAAGTAAATCCAACCCAGGCGGAAGCCCTTACCATGGTGTGCGCACAGGTAATAGGAAATGATACAGCGGTAGCTGTTTCCGGAACGCATGGACATTTTCAATTGAATGTCTTTAAGCCTGTCATGATTTATAATGTGCTCATGTCAGCTCAGATGTTAGGTGATGCCTGTGAGTCATTTAATGATAAGTTAGCCATGGGAATTGAACCTAATCACGCTCGCATTAAGCAGAACCTGAATAATTCTCTCATGCTGGTGACCGCCCTAAACACGGTAATAGGATATGATAAAGCAGCTAAAATAGCCAAAACGGCTTATGCAGAGAATACTACCCTAAAGGAGGCGGCAGTTTCTTTGGGTATCTTGACAGAAGATGAGTTTGATAAAGCAGTGATTCCAGAAAAAATGGTAGGAGACCTACCAGCATAGTATACATACCATACATACAGGATTTACAGGCATGGAAAAAATAGTAGTGCTTACCGGTGCAGGGATAAGCGCTGAGAGTGGGTTGAGAACCTTCAGAGATGCTAATGGCCTCTGGGAAGGTCATGATGTGATGGAAGTAGCTTCACCCGGAGGATTTGCAAAAAATCCAGAGCTGGTCCTCAGGTTTTATAATGAAAGAAGGGCCCAGCTTAAGGAGGTTTTCCCTAATGAGGGACATGAAGCACTGGTAAAGCTGGAAACCAAGTACCAGGTGAACATCATCACCCAAAATGTAGATAACCTTCACGAGCAGGCAGGTTCTACCCATGTATTACACCTACACGGGAGGCTTGACCAGGCATGTTCTGTAAAGGGTAAAGCGCATATTATCCCTATGGAAGGGGACATTAAGCTGGGAGATATGGGTGAGGATGGAGAGCAACTCAGGCCTAATATTGTATGGTTTGGGGAATCGGTACCTAATATCGTACCTGCTGCCGAGTTAGCTTCTGAAGCAGATATCTTCATTATCATTGGCACTTCTCTCGTAGTGTATCCTGCGGCAGGCTTAATGGAGTATGCCCCCCTAGGATCGCCTATTTATGTGGTAGATCCTAAGCGGCCTTCCATGCATTCCAGTCACCATATAGAGTTTATTGAGAAACCGGCGACTACCGGTGTTCCTGTATTAGTAGACAGGCTGTTACGGTAGCTATTTTCTTCTTTGTGCCAGAAGCTTAGTGCTATAGAGGCTTTTCACAGTTGCTAGTCCCTGGCTATTATTAGACAAGCCCAGACTTTTCTCTATGCTTTCCTTTTCTTTTTGGGTAAGATGAAAACTGAGAGACGCTGGTGTCTGCATCATCTCCCTGGGATACTCAAAAGGAATCACCTCTACTTTTCCATCATACCATTCTCCTATAAACTCCATCAGATAGTCATTAGAGATATCCTTTCCCTCTAGCATAGACGCATATCCGCTACCTAAGGGGAGGAGCATTTGGTTGATGACATTGTCATTGGCTACATCAGAAATGAGTGCTTTTCTATGGGTATCTCTAATCTGGATAAAGAGAACAGAACGGGTATTTTTAGCAAACCAATCCTTGAACTCATACAAGTATTTGACTGCTGTCTGAGTGCCAAAGTTATCTAAGGCCCCTGCATCCATTACCTTCATGATGGGCTCACTGGGAAGTTCCACAATGGGTAGTACGTAAGGGAAGCTGGCATTCATCCTGAGCGCAGATACCATATGGAGCTCATCCGGCTGGTGATTTTCAAACAACCTGCGGAACTCTATTCCCTTAGCTCGGGTTTCATACCTGTCAGTTACCTTATTAGGTCTACTTAAGTAGGAAACAGGTGAGGAAGAAACATATAGCTTTCTCCCTTCATTAATAATGGTGGGAGTAATAATGACCTGTGGAATTTGACCTGACTGCTCCCAGCTCACGTAGTCGCCCAGTTTTCTGTCAGCAAACTCCGGTAGGTTTTTTCTGAGTTGTTGGTCAAAACTATATCCTGCATCTTTCTGAATCCACTGTCCCTCTACCTCCTTCCGCTGGTTAGGAAGCAGCACCTCTGTATACTGCTTAAAGAAAATGCTATTCAGTAAATCTTTGGAAATATTATCTCTGTATTGAGTATCTCGCAGGTTTATCTGATCCTCAGAAAGGGACCTCATATAAATTTCCCGGAAATACGTCAACCCAAACATTCCACCTGAGGCACCCGTCATCAGGCGCATTTCTTCTGTAATCCCTCCCTCTGAAAGGCTATCTAGCTGCTGTAGAACAGTAAGTGTCCACAGGGCAGATCGTAGGCCTCCTCCTGAGGCAGTAACAAAAACTGCCCTGGGCTTAGCATACTTACCATATTTTTCCTGATAATCAGCTTTCCAGTTGTTGAGCATCTGGAGGGTGTATGCCTTGTCTGCCTGGATAAATTCTTCCTGGGTGATAGCAGATTTTGTATCATCCTCATAACAAACGGCAGCCTGGGTGTAGTCTAAGCCCCTGACATGATGCTCTACCTTAAAAATGCCAAATCTGGTGTAGGCAAGTATTAAAATTACCAGACTTGCTGCTACTGCCATTCCTACCTTTCTAAACCAGAAGGTTACTGCTCCAAATACTAATAGGCATAATGAGAATACTAGGAGAAAACTGGCTCCTGCAGGTATCTGGAAGAACGGATTTTCACTTGCCAGCCCTAGAAAGGCGATAAATAGAAAAGTGAGAATTTGCAGTAAGAGTAATTTTCTATGATGCTGACTTAGGGTTTTGACTACTTCTCTAAATTCAGGAATACTCCCCCATTCTGCGGTAGAAATTACCCGAAAAGGAAATACCAGGAAGCGGTTAGCTTTCTGCCCAGCCTTCATACTTTTACGTGCTTTTCCAATTATTACCCAATTGTTCTTAGGATTATTTCCATTGGGGATGGTATCTGCCAGCTTACTACCAAACCTGTGAATCAAACTTCTCTGTGCAAAGAAGTAGGAGGCTGAAATAAGGAAGACTGTACATATACCCAGGACTAGCCCCAAGACTTTCTCCAGTACCAGAAGGTTAAATTCTCCTTGAGAACTTATTTGAAACTGGATAAAATGTCCGAAGTAGAGGGCGAGGAATGTACCTGGTATGATAAAATTATTATAAGCCAGCGTGAAGAAAGGGTTCCGCATTTGAGCAATGAAATGGAAGCGGTAGCTTGCATTGATGTATAAGGTGATGGTATAGGCAAACAAGAAAGCCCCTAAGGCAGACCCTACTATAAAAGACGGCCAAAAATTTTCTTTTCCCAGATACTCAGGTTCCACAAATAGGTAAGAGCCTCCCATTTCATGTGCTATGAACCCATAGCTCAATCCCAGGACGAGAAGCCAAAAAAGTAACAGGAACTTGTAGTGTCTGAGTTGAATGAGCAGTAGCTGAACCGGGAGGAACATCTCCATGCTTCTTACCCAATTTTTTACGCTACTCATAGTAAAAGAAATTTGTCTATACCACTATTGTTTACAGATTATGGTTCTTGTATGTGTCTAATGTGCAAAGTCAGCTTATTCTGTTTGTAGTGAGAATAAGCAGACTAACCCTAAGGGTAAGGGCTTCTTGCATGTGTAGTCAAACGCCTGTGAAAATTATGGGAATGAATGTACTTATTTGTACGTGTAAGGAGGCCAAGTGGCTGCCTAATAGCTTAGAAATTTCTCCCTTTTGTTTAATTTATGGTATGAAGCAGGCAATTGTAACCTTGAATGGAAAATTATATGGGCTCAAAAAGGAAAGATTCACTTGCCAGGAAAGAAGAATCTAAATACTGCCACTCAAAATTGCCAAATTTCTTCATTCCATCGAACTCCACAAGATCTCCTAATTTGATGATTTCTCCTCTGGTAGTATC
>JBCCLI010000282.1:0-8622 GCA_039026975.1 Bacteroidota bacterium
TCATCCAGCATAGCCTCCAGTAGCCTAAGTAGTCGCTGCTTGGGAACCATAGCCATAAGCATATCTCCATTTTCCTTCTCAAAGGTGATGGGTTTCTTGCCCATTCCTTTTCGGTAGGTCTTAAACCATTCCTTTCGGGCCATAAAGTCTGGCACTTTTTCCTGTACAGACTTAGGTACTATGCATACCGCAAAAAGGGTGGATAGCCCTACCAATGAACGCACTTTAATGGGTAAATAAGTCCCGTTAGGAAGGTGAATCTGATCATAGTAAAAGCCATCATCTTCATCCCACAACCCTTCAGCATACGCCCCAAAATTATTGAGGGTTTCTGCTATATATACAAAGTGTTCAAAAAACTTAGTAGCTACATCTTCAAAGGAAGGATCTACCTGGGATATCTCCAGAGCCATCTGCATCATATTTAAAGAGTAGGTAGCCATCCAGCTGGTTCCATCTGCCTGCTCCAGTACGCCTCCACCAGGCAGGCCCTCACTTCTATCAAATACTCCTATGTTATCTAGTCCCAGAAATCCTCCTTCAAATACATTATTTCCGTCAGAATCCTTACGGTTTACCCACCAGGTGAAGTTGAGCATAAGCTTCTGAAATACTCTTTTCAGGAAATCTATGTCTCCCTTGCCTTTATTCTTTTTTTCAATTTCATAGACTTTCAAGCTCGCCCATGCATGCACAGGGGGATTTACATCCCCAAAGTTCCACTCATAGGCAGGTATCTGTCCATTAGGATGCATATACCATTCTCTTAACATAAGGATGAGTTGGTGCTTGGCAAAATCAGAATCTATCATGGCTATGGGCACACAATGAAAGGCCAGGTCCCAGACAGCGTACCATGGGTACTCCCATTTATCAGGCATGGAAATGATATCTTCATTGTTTAGGTACCGCCAGTTGCTATTTCTCCCCTTTTGCCTGCTGCTAGGCGGGTCAGGCTGGCCGGGGTCACCGTCCAGCCAGATAGGTACATCTATGTGGTAATACTGCTTAGTCCACATCATCCCCGCGAAAGCCTGTCTCTGGATACGTGCCACTTCAGGATCTGCATCTGAAGGTATTTTCTCACGGTAAAAGTCATCCGCCTCTTGCACTCTTTTTTTGAAGGTGTCAGTAAAGCCCCTCCCTAGTGGATTTCCTCTCAGCTTTTTACGACTCAGCCTTAGCCTAATTTCCTGTTTTTCCCCATTATCAAGGGCTATTTGGTACATGGGAGTACATTTAGAGCCTTCCTGCTTTTTATCCAGCAGGCTAAACTCATTCTGGATAATAGCTGTGTGAAAAGCATCCTTTACATAGGGGTGTTCATTCTCCTCATCAAAAAGCCTCTCTGTATTAGTCTCATTCTCCGTAAACAGAATCTTATCAGCCGTTTCACAATATAAATAGTGATCTCCCACAGTTTCATGTATGCCTTTAAGCACATGAAAGTTCTCTTTTTCTGCTAGCTGCCTGATGGAGGGCTTTTCCTTCATATATCCAAAGGACCACAGGTTCCTGTACCAAAGGGTAGGAAGTATCCATGCTGCTACGGCTTCGGGTCCTCTATTTTCTACGGTAATTTTTATGAGAATATCCTCCCAGTCTGCTTTAGCATATTCTACAAAAACATCAAAGTATTTCCCCTTATCAAATAAGCCGGTATCCAGTAGCTCGTATTCAGGCTCACGCTTGGATCTCCCTCCATTCACACTGACGAGCTCATCATAGGGAAATGCAGCTTGTGGATACTTGTACAGATACTTCATGTAGGAATGGGTAGGGGTATTATCCAGGTAATAATATAGCTCCTTCACATCCTCTGCATGATTGCCCTCTGGACCTGCCAAGCCAAACAACCTTTCTTTCAGGATAGGATCTTTCCCATTCCATAAAGCCAGAGAAAAGCAAAGCCGTTGGGTGACATCAGAAATACCTGCTAGCCCATCTTCTCCCCATCTGTAGGCACGTGAGCGGGCATGATCATGGGGTAAATACCCCCATGCATCCCCATGAGGGCTATAATCTTCCCTTACCGTCCCCCACTGACGTTCACTTAAATAAGGGCCCCAGTGAAGCCATTTTCTTCCTGAGGAAGCATAATTCTCGTCTATTCTGGATTGTTCTGACATGTCTTGTTTACCATTGAGATTACAAACTAGTGAAAAGATCAGCCTCCCGTAGCAAAACCGGGATACAGGGTCATTCCCCCATCTACATACATGGTAGTGCCATGTACGTAATCTGATTCATCAGAAGCCAACCAGACAGCTGCTTTAGCAATGTCATAGGTTTCTCCTACCCTGTTAACAGGAATCAAGTCCAGGAGGCTTTCCAGGGCCTCTGGTGTTCCCCAGGCACTGGTATTGATGGGTGTCTTAATAGCACCCGGTCCAATGCTATTTACACGGATTTTATGAGGGGCTACTTCCTGGGCTATGCTCTGCATCATCATCATCACCCCACCCTTGGAAGCAGCATAATTTACATGTCCAGCCCAGGGGATCACTTCATGGACAGAACTCATACAAATGATTTTTCCAGCTGCACAAGATACCTCCTCCACTATCCCTCTGCTGATAAATTCTTTTACGGCTTCTCGAGAGCATAGAAACTGCCCTTTCAGGTTAACATCCATCACCTTATCCCAATCAGCTACTGTCATTTCTGTGAAGGGAGAATCTTTCTGTATCCCAGCATTATTTACCAGAATATCTACCGTCCCGTACGTCTTTTTAGCAAAAGCAAACATATCCAGGACGTCCTGCTCCACACTTACATCTGCCTGAAAGCTTGTAGCAGTTCCACCAAAATCTTGAATCTCATCCAGCATGGCCTGGGTTTCTTCCTCTTTAAATAACCAGTTAATGACTACGGAGGCTCCCTCCCTGGCCATTTCTAAAGCGATAGCTCTTCCTATACCTGAATTAGCCCCTGTAACAATAGCTACCTGGCTTTTAAGTCTGTCAAATGGTCCTGTAGATTTCATGTAAGTTATTGGGTTAATGGTTGTGTCTTTGGTCTTGAATTTAGTCAGCCAAGACTGATAGGGTATGCTAGACCTTATTTGGAAGAGAATATTATCAAAGTATTATTTCCTCTTCCCACATCACAATGCATTTTTTCGGTTGTAAACAGGAGAAAGCTACGTAAACATCAGATAATGAGTAGTAATATATTACCTTGAGGAGGCTTCACCTGCTACCTGGAAACTCTTCTATTCAGTTATAGGAGAAATGTACTAATCATGGTGAAATTTCTCAATAGTGATGACATATCCATCCTTATCAGAAAGAGAGAACTGATGAGAGCCACAAGGCGTAAGATGAGGGTGTTCCAGAGCCTCACATCTAAGCTGGATTTCCTCATAATAGCCTTCTAAGTCATCTACCTGAAAGCATATAGCAATGCTAGCTCCTATGGTTTTATCTCGCATAAAAATAGCTTCCGATTTCAGTCTATGTTCTTCTTTGAAACTTAACCTAAAAGCATCTTTCTGCAATAGCCCCCAATATACCTTACCTTCATCATCTAGCTCTTCAGCTAATTTATGAAACCCAAATACCTCCTGATAAAAAGCCATAGAAATAGCTACATCTTTAGCCATTAACTCAATAGAGGTTCCTGTAATTTGCATACTGAATTCTGAATAAAAGGTATATATCCGAGAACTAGGAAGCGGCTGCTTTAGTTGGGACAAGTGAACGTATTTAGAGCTCGAAATACTCCTCTCTTATTCCTTAGTAGTCAGGGCAGTTGCAGATAAATTGAACAAAGGGTAATTTAAGGAATACCCATACTATAAGCTTACTACTCTCATCCATATGTCTCAAGATCCTTTCTTACAAGCCGCCCAACAGGAGAAAGTAGACTTCCAGTTAGATCTTCAGGACTATGTGCAAGACTATGACCGTCTCCTGAAAGCAAGGGCCTTCCATCCCATCCAAAATTGGATGAACAGACCCATCACAGAACACACCATAGCAGAATGCCTTCATTTTTATTATGGAGAAGCCCCTATTGCCCTTCTTTTGTATTTCTATGTAGAGGATGAATTAAGGAGCTGGATTCTTACTACCAAGGGAATCCAGGGGGTCCACACTCAACCGCTGGAAATGGAACGTTTAGAAGCGTTAGAGTTAGAACTTAAGAAAAGCCTAAAGCTGGGTAGTCAAACGCTACACAGAGCGCCTAAAAAGAGGGGGACCTTCATTACCAGTATCCAGCAACTTTCGGAACCCAGAGATAGGGAAGAGATCATACAGGAGGTAAGTGACATTTTATTTCCACCTGAGCAGGTTCAGATTTTACAGGAACAGAAAATAGAACACCTCATCATTTTACCTGCCCTAAATATACAGCAGATCCCATTAGCCATTTTGACCCCTTTCCAGAATGATCAGTGCCTACTGGATGTGTGGTCCTATTCTATGGCACCTTCTATTTTCGACGTAGCAGATTTGGTTCTCAGGAAAAAGGAGAAATCCCTTTCTTTCCTGCCTAAAGAAACCCTGGCCAAGGGCTCATTACTAGTAGGGAATCCTAGCTTTTCTTCTGAGAGTAGTTGGGAACTACCTCCACTCCCAGGAGCAGAGCAGGAAGTCAAGCTACTTTCTGAGACGGTAGATCTACCCCAAGAGTCCCTGCTCATAGGAGATGAGGCGCTAAAAAACCATATCCTAGAAAAAGCAGGAGATGCACTTATTCTATATTTCGCTACACATGGAGTGGCTGATCCAGAAGATCCCCTGGATGGGTGTGGCCTCTTTTTTACTCCTGATGAGCAAGATCCTATGGGGTTCTGGACCTGCCGAGAGATACAGCATAGTAAACTCATGGCCTCCCTGGTCATTCTCTCTGCCTGCCAGACTGGATTGGGGGCTCCGCAAGATGCAGGAGTAATAGGAATTTTCAGGGCCTTTCATAAAGCCGGCGCTGAGAATATCATCATGAGCCTATGGTCTGTAGATGACACCGCTACCCAGGAACTCATGCAGCTTTTCATGGAAAAAATTCAGGAGCCTCATACCTTTTTCCCCTGCGAACCCCTTAGGCAGGCCATGTTGGAATATAGAAAGAAGCGACCTGAACCCATTTTCTGGGCTCCTTTCTCCGCCTTTGGTGTTCCTGATTAATTCTCCCTGATTCGACAAAAGTGTGGTAAATCTTGCCTGGGGGTCCCCCATTCTAGCTACTACAAAATGCCTGTCATAATTACAAAGGAGAGGCTGAGTAGTCCCCAATATGTATATTTAATCAATGGTAAAATACGCTTGGGGAATATTATCTATTTTTATTATTCATGTAGGTATTTGTGCAGCTCAGCCTGTAGCTGGCTTTAGGGCAGATACCCTAAGGGGGTGCGCCCCTGTCATAGTCAGTTTTACGGATGAATCCTTAAATGCCGTTAGCTGGTCATGGGACTTGGGCAACGGAAATTCTAACATACAGAACCCTATTACTGCCTACTCCCAAGCAGGATTGTACACAATCCAGCTTATTGTTACAGATAACTTAGGAAATAGGGACACCCTTACAAGAGAAAACTACATAGATATTTTACCTGTCCCTGAGGTGGAATTCTCATTCGAAAGGCAAGCAGATTGTGGGATAGGCAAGTTCCAGTTTGAGAATAATTCAACTACTGCCACAGCCATCACTAGTTACTCCTGGGATTTCGGAGATGGGGCTCCCAGTAGTGAAAGCAATCCTTTCCACATTTTTACACTAGGCGGAAACTACCCCATTTCCTTATTTATAGAAACGGAAGCAGGCTGTAAAGCCTTTGCGAATGATACCCTTCAGGTGGAACTTTATGAGTTGAATGCAGATTTCACAGCTGACTCCCTTAGTTCCTGTGCACCTCCCTTGAATGTACAATTCGGGAGTGTAGCTGATGCAGGGCTCACCCATCTGTGGGATTTTGGAGATGGTACTACTTCCACTTTAGCAGATCCTTCCCATACTTTTACAGACCTGGGGATATTTTCCATCACACACATAGTAACTGACCCCTTTGGATGTAAGGATACTATCAGCAGGAATAAATATGTTAGAGTAGGATCAGATAAGCTGTCTATAAGCTCAGATACAGACTCTATCTGTCTGGGAGGCCCTATGTCTTTCACTGCGCAGAGTTCTTCCGTTTCAGGAACTATAGTATGGGATATGGGAGATGGTACACCTCCCAGATCAGGTAGCTCATTCCTGCATACCTTCCCTAATCCTGGTACTTTTCAAGTGCGTGCCACCCTAGATGATGGTCAGGGATGTCTTTCAGTAAGTACGCTAAGCATAACTGTCCATCCCCTGCCTGAAGCTAGTTTCTCCTTTACCTATGAAGGCTCATCTTGTAAGCCTCCCTATAATGTTCGGTTTCAGGATGAGTCCACAGATATAGTCCAGTGGTTGTGGGAATTTGGAGATGGGAGCTCCTCTACCCTACCAAATCCTACCCACACCTACCAGGATGAAGAGACTAATCCTGTAAGCCTATTAGTTACTAGTAACTTAGGCTGCCTATCTGCTGCCAGCGCTAAGGATACTGTCAAAACGCCCTTCCTGAAAGCCTTACTAACCGCTGACAGGAAGGGAGGCTGTGTCCCACTGGATATTACCCTTTCAGACTCAAGTGAAAATGTGGTGGGAAATGCATCTTACAGCTGGACAGTAGCAGGATTTCCACAAGGTAATGACCCGTCCTATTCAATTACCCTTACAGATACCGGCTGGTATGATGTCCAATTGATAGTAGAAGATGGACAGGGCTGTAAAGATACTGCCTTGGTGAAGGATTATATATCTGCGGGGACCCTCCCCATCCCTGATTTTGAGCCCACAGAAGACAGCGTATGCGTCAATACGGACGTACTATTTACTAACCTAAGTTCTCATGGGGATAGATTTATATGGTTCTTCAGCAGTGGGGGAAGTGTAGAGATATTTGAGCCTATCATAGAATTCCGCGAAAGTGGAGAACTTGACGTAGTATTGCTAGCCATAGATAAGGGATGTAGGGCTGACACTTCCAAAACCGCTGTTCTCTATGTAAATCCTCCGGTTGCAGACTTTTCAGCCTCACAAACCGCCATATGCAAATTACCTACAGAGGTATTTTTCACGAATGAATCATTAGGAGCCACCAGGTTTAAATGGGAAATGGGTAATGGAGTGGTGTTAACAGATGAAGATGTTTCTCTCACTATCACTCAACCCGGTGAGTACCCCATCATCCTGACTGCTTACAATGATAGTTTCAATTGCGAATCTGTTTTTACCCTTCCTGTAAGTGCGCTTCCTGCTAAGGCGGATTTCAGTATCCCAGACTCTTTTGTCTGTGCGCCCTACTCTATTAACCCTGTTAATGAATCTGATCCAGCTACTACCTGGGTATGGGACTTTGGAGAAGGCTTCCTGCGATTAGAAGAAAATCCCACCTACCCTTACCAACACGCAGGGCTGTATACCATAGGGCTTCAGGTGGAGAATGAAATAGGCTGTAGAGATACCCTGGTAAGGGAGAATACTCTCAGAATTTATAAGCCCCAAACCATATTTAGTGCTGTGGACACTACTGTAGGCTGCCTACCGCTGGAAGTTACCTTCCAGGACATGTCCATTACGCAGACGCCCATCAGTAGCTACGAGTGGTACATGGATGATAGCACTTTTTATTCTGTACCCACCCCTACTCATACCTTCACAGAACCTGGGTATTATGATGTGGAGTTAACCGTAAGGGACTCCATGGGGTGCAACCAGCGCGTCATTAAGTCAAACTATATTTTTGCTACCCAGCCTATTCCTTCTTTTGAAGTCCCCTTCCCCACAAACTGCCCTGACAATACTGTTCTATTCCTTAACCGTTCTGAGGGTTTTGGCTTATCTTACGAGTGGAATTTTGGAGATGGAAATACCTCTACCCTGGAAAGCCCCTCCCATATCTATGAGCAGGTAGGAGATTATTCTGTGGGCTTGCAGTTAACAGATGTGAATGGCTGTGATACCACCCTGCTTATAAATGATGCTGTTTCTGTGGCACCCTTTGAATTAGACTTTACTGCTGATACCACATTCACAGAATGCCCTCCCCTAATGGTAACCTTTTCAACGGATACAGTAGCCGGACATCCAAATACAAGCTGGAACTGGGACCTGGGGACGGGCGCTACCTCCATTCTCCCTACAGCTCAGCACCTGTACTCATGGCCAGGAGAATATGATGTAGAATTGATAGGGCTTAGCTTATCAGGATGTAGAGATACCATAACCAAAGAAAAGTTTATTACTGTGAAAGGGCCTGTAGGAAGCTTTTCTTACTCTCCTTTTGAGGGATGTCCAGGTTTAGAGGTTCAGTTTGAAGCAGTGGTGGATACAGGTATCAGCCTTCAATGGCTTACGGGCGATGGTATTTTTCTCCCCGGAGATAGCACTACTTATACTTATCTATCCAGCGGAACTTTCACCCCCATTATGACACTTACAGACTCTGCCGGCTGCGCTACCCTTCTCCCCTCAGACACTACCGTCACCATTCATCCCTCTCCCGCAGTCAGCATTCAAAGTAGTGATACCCTCGCCTGCACAGGTGTAGAGGTCACCTTCCAGGTGCCTGATATACAGCCA
>JBCCLI010000283.1:0-8617 GCA_039026975.1 Bacteroidota bacterium
GGGTTCATAGCCTTCTTGCCCCACAGAATCTGGATAAAAACTAGCGTAAAAATATCTCCTTTTATTTACATTGGTAGCTGGAGAAGAGGGTTCTGAGACATTGAATCCATATAAATCAGACACCCCATAGGCCATATGTACTAGACCATTTTTCCCTAGCGTAGCGTCTAAGTAATCAAAGCCCTCCCTAAAATCTGTAGGCAAGATGCTTTCAAAGCGAGTAACATCATCCACTATCACGCTGTCCCAAATGTTGAGATTAGCTGTCTCTGCTCGCCATAAATACATCCTGTGGTTATGTAAAGAAGGGGTGAGGGCATACATATTCCCACCTAAGGGAGGGAGAAGTTGTGCATATTCTCCAAACCTGTCTCCGTTAGATAAGCAGCTTGATCCATTGATATAAGGGATATCCCAGTCATCTAATATTTCCCATGTTCCCGCATCATTTTTTAAGATAGGGTCCACATCCATTTTATAGTTTCTCCTATACACTTGAAAACTAGTACCTAAATGGCTGCAGGTGCTTAAGGCTGTGTATCCCCCATCAAAAACAAGAATCATGGGGTTTCCTTCCTCTGTTAGTTGTAGAGAAACGGTGGGCTGTATGTAAAAAGGAAAATCTAAGTCTAACCCATATTTTCCATAGGATGAATCTGCTAATACCTCTTCTATCTCCCACTCATCAGCTGTTTTATGGGCATACCCCAGATAAGATTCTCCGGCTATATTTTCCAGGTAGGCTACATGAATAGTCCCCTCTCCATCCACCAATAGATCAGACTTATAGCCAGCAGAAGCGCCAGGAAGTATAAGCTCAAATGACCATTCTCCGCTTTCCCTGTCTAGGTGTGCGTACGCTAACCTGTCTGTTTCAGGATTCCAGAAAGAAACATGGACATCCAGGTTTTCCTCCACTGCCAAGGAAGGATTAGCAGCAGGCATTCTAATATCAGTGATTATATCTTCATATTCCCAGGAGAGAAGTTGAGCTTTTGAGACAGAAGAGAAAACCATCAGGCTGGTGAGGATGCCTAATAAGAGGCCATTCTTTTTACTTCTGGTCAATCCAAGTATCATGTGCTGGTTTTATATCCTTTATATTGAGATTTATCTGGGTCTTATCTCGCCAGGTATTAAAAACCGGTTGGAAAGCTACGTTCACTTCTTGGGTATGGATTTTTTTCCATTTCTCTGCAAAGTTAAAGGCTATTCCTTTCCATCTGATATTATCCTGTTCTAACAGGAAGCGAACATGTTTTTCCTTGAGAATATCATAGGCTACTACTGTTACTTGCTCGCTTACAAAAACCGGTTTGTAGTTCTGGGGACCAAAAGGACCCATACGATTTAATAGGCGTATAAAACGAGAATTTATCTCAGAAAACCTAAGCAAATGATCTACATATAAAACAGGGATAGTTTGTTCAGGGAGAATATTTTTTTGAACCACCGCTTCAAAGCACTGGGTAAATGCTTCCAGCTTTTTTTCTTCTATAGTCAGCCCCGCTGCGTACTTATGTCCACCAAACTGTATGATATGCTCCTTGCATTCTTCCAGGGCTTCATACACGCTAAAGCCTTTTACAGATCTGGCAGAACCTACTAGCTTATCTCCTGATTTACTAAATAAAACAGTAGGTTTATAATAGCGCTCCACTAAGCGAGAAGCCACTATCCCTATAATCCCCTTTTGCCAACCCGGATGATAAGCCACAGTAGCATACTTTTGCTGGTATCCCTCCTGCTGTTCTACGAGCGCCACTGCTTCTTGAGTAGTTTGTGTATCTAACTGCTTCCGTAAGGCATTAGAATCATCCAACTCTTTTACCTGTTCTAAGAGATAATTCTCATTTCCTAATAATACCTCTACTGCGTCTTTTCCACTACCTAGTCTACCAGCAGAATTTATCCTTGGCCCAACAAAAAAGACCAGATCAGATATATCCCAGTCGCGGGACTGCTTATCCAGGTTCATGATAGCCCGTATACCAGGAAGGGGATTCTCTCTAAGTTTTTTTATCCCAAAATAAGCGATAATGCGGTTTTCCCCTGTCAGTGGAACTATATCACAGGCTATACTCAGAGTAGCTAAATCACATAAGTCTTTGAAAGGTTCCCAGCCTTCTGTAGCTGGCGAAAAGCCCCCAGAGATCCATTTTTCATGTAAGGCAACAGCTAACTTCAAACCCACTCCACATCCTGATAACTCTTTATAGGGATAGGAACAGTCTCCCTGTTTTGGATCCAAAATAGCATGCGCATCCGGTAAGTCTACTCCCGGCGTATGATGATCACAAATAATAAATGATATACCTTTCTGCTGAGCATAGGCTACCTGATCTATGGCTTTTATCCCACAGTCCAAGCTGATAATTAATCCTGCCTGCTGCTGCTCCGCATAGTCTATACCTAATGTGGATACACCATATCCCTCTGCGTACCTATCTGGAATATAAAAGTCATGAGAAACCCCCCACTCTGTTAAAAAAAGACTGAGTAAGGAAACGGAGGAAGTCCCATCCACATCATAGTCCCCAAATAGGAGGATATGCTCCCCTTCTAAAAAGGCATGATGAATCCTTTCTACAGCTGCTGCCATTCCTTTCATTAAAAGAGGATCATGCAGGTCTGTTACCTCTGGCGCAAAAAATAACTTTGCGGAATCCTTACTGAGAATATCTCGCTGAGTAAGAATACTAGCGAGCGGTGTGGGAAAAGAATGAGAGGTGCTGAGGGCAGCTACTAAATCGGGTATTTTATCTGTATGAGCTGCTTCCTTAAGTTTCCACTGCGTCTGGCTGTACATATGTGTAGTTCTCCCTTTACCTGTGTTTCATATAAATTTACACATTCACACAGTATAGAACTAACAGGAAAATGGAATGACTAAAATCAGGCCAAACGATCTTCATTAGTGAGGGATGTCTATTGCGTTAAAATATTCATATATGTAGCTTCCCTATTATTTAGTAGAATTAGAACCCCTCTCTATGCAAATCACACCAGCACTATATATAAAGGAAGGAAAAGCTAGTGCTTTTCATCCGGCAGGTTTTAGTCTTGTCAGTTTTACAGAAAAAGATCCCTATGAACTCATCAGCGATATGGATGAAATAGGGATTAGGAAAATTCACCTAGTAGATGCGGATATTAATGCTAGCAATGGTGGAAATACAGGCCTCATTGGGTCCTTGGCTAATACTGCCGTCATGGACTTACAGGTAGGCGGCGGCATAACAGATCTACAACATATCAAGTCTCTCCAGTATGCGGGGGTAGATCAGTTTGTGTTGGGGTCTGTAGTCATAGATAACTTTGAATTTGTGAAAGAAATAGGCGAATCTGACGATGTCCCAAACGAAAAAATCGTCATAGGATTAGACTTAATCGAGGGACAGCTGACCTGTCATGGGTGGCAGGATATAGTAACCTCTATTACCCTTCACCAGCTCATTTATAAGTGTATTAATGCTGGCTTTACCCACTTCCTGGTATCTGAAATCTCCCGTATGATCTTTGAGTATGGAGGTCCTAATCTCTCCCTGTATGAAAATCTAACTAAAGATTTTCCTGGGGCTAGTATTGCAGCCTCTGGGCAGATTTTTTCTTTCTCGGATATCCATAAGCTAGAAGAGGTAGGAGTAGAGGAGGTAGTCATAGGAGATAATATCTTCAGAGAACCTAACCTCCTACACCAAATCAAAGCCTTTAATGATGAAAGGAGAAAGGGGGACTAAAAAACCTGTTTTGATAGCTTTTCAAGCTACCCATTTTTGTATTTACTAGAAGTTAATCACTATGCCTATAGAGGGTAGTACACTCCCATCTCCTTCAGTATTTACTTGGGTAAGTCTTCTAGGCGTAAGAATAGCTCCCTCATCATCTCTAACTAACCCAAATTGTGGTTCTTCAGGAATTTCTTGTCCAAGTATGTTTTGAACATCTAAAAACAAGTCAAGGCTAAACTTTTTAAAACTCCACTTCTTATCTATTCTCAAATCTAACTGGCTAAAGACGTCTAATCTCTCTTCCCCAAATCTATTATAATCTAGGATGATGGCGGGATAATTCTCTAAGGTAGCGTCCTGATTTACTGGCACAAAGGGGGCCTTCCCCAGTAATCTGTACCTACTGCTGACTTCCCAATTATTGCCAAATTTATATCCCCCTAAGAGGGATATTAGAATTCCATTATCCCAAACAGCAGGGAGAAAGGTATCTGTCTCACTGCCTGTAAATTCACTCTTATAGAAAGTAAAAGCAGCTATAGCATAGTACCTACCTGTAAATTTCTGCTGATATAGGAGTTCTACCCCATAAGTTCTTCCCTTCCCAATGCTATTTACAGGCTCACTCCCGAACACCTCAAATCCCCCTCCTTTATTAGCTAAAGACACGTCATCAGACACGGAAACTGGATAATCTCCGTACTGCTTATAAAACCCCTCTATCGTAATCCTGGAGGTACTACTTACTAGATACTCTAACCCCAGCACTACGTGATCCGTTCGGATATACTCACTATCCTTATTTGAAAATTCTCCTCTGCTATCTTGGAAACCTAAGGTAGTGTAAGGGAGAATCTTAAAATACCTGCCTAATGAAGCATTTAGGGAGAATATTCCTGTTTCGTCTAATTGATAGCTAGCAGAAACCCTAGGGCTGAGGGTGCGCCAAATATCATTTCCTGATTCTGTAAAAGAATTTCCATCCAGACGTAATCCTGCTGAAAAAGAGAGTCTATCCTGCAGGAATGAAGTAGAAGTCTGCACGAAGGCACCATACCGATAGAGAGTTAACTCAGAATTAAATTCACGATCCTCTACAAGGTCTAAGGTAGTATTTGTATAATCTCCATTTACTAGCTGTCCACCAAAAGTGGTAGTCCAATCTCCTAGGAACTTAGTCATACTGACCCGTAAACGTGTCTCAAACTCACGAGAATCATTCTCAAAAAACTTCCCTTCTTCTCTTACATTATCCTCAAAACGCAGCAATTCATTATTGAGTAAATTAGTGCTAAGAGCCACTTGAAGAAAGCCAGAGTAATCAGTAAATCTTTTCTTCCATCCTATGCCTACCGTATTGGTACGCTGACGGATAACGGGCACTTGATCTTGAGAGGCCTGTTGGGTAGCATCAAATTCATCCAGCTCATTGACAGCAAAATCGTCTATAGAACCTACTCCTGTGATATAAATATCATTGAAAGCATCAGGACTGAAATTCACCTTGTATTGAAAATCCCAGTAATCAGGAAGAAAAGGCAACCCAATTAATTCAAATAATAACTGCAAGTAAGAGCGTCTGACAGATACTAGATAGCTAGCCTTTGCTTTCTCATCATTCCCCTTAAATAGAGGCCCTTCTAGGGTTAAGGCTGTTTCAGATGAACCTACTCTGACGTTTCCTACAAACTCACGCTCATTTCCCTTCCTCTGATCAAACTGTAATACCCCGGAAAGAACATTGTCATACTGGGCACCAAATGCAGATGCTGATAGGGTAACCCCTTCAAAGAATGATACATTCAGCAGTCCTATGGGCCCTCCAGCACTTCCCTGGGTTGAAAAATGATTGATATTAGGAATCTCTATCCCATCCAAATAGTATACATTTTCACTAGGTGCCCCTCCTCTGATAATTACATCATTTCGAAAGCCTCCTACTGAACCAGAGATACCAGGCAAACTCTGGACCACTTTAGCAATATCATTATTCCCTCCAGGATAAGCCGCAATCTCTTCTTGGCTTAAATTTTGAACTGAAAGGGGAGAAATTTTTGACTTCTCAAAAGGGTTTGGCCGAACCACTATTTCCTCCAAGGCTACACTACTCTCCTCCATTTCGAAGTTCAGGTCAATATTTCCTTCAGATCTAATGACAATATTGAATTTGGTATTAGTGGTGTAACCTAAGTACTTGGACTCCACATTATAGGTCTTGGCAGGCACGTTCCGGATTAAATACCTACCGATAGAGTCTGTCAGCGCGCCTAGCTGAGTACCTTGTATTAAAACAGTAGCTCTGATCAGTGGCTTCCCTGTCTTGGCGTCAGTAACTGTCCCTCCCAGGCTGCCCGTATTCTGGGCTGATAGCACTGATGTCTGAAATAGGATAATAAGGGGGAGAAAAAGTTTTTTCATTTGGAACTGGTTTCTCGATATAACTATGATTATCCCTTCACATTATCTCTCTACGCTCATTCCACTCTGCATGCTGAAAGGACTATACTATCTGGACACACTTGAATAGAGCTATGCATAACAGGCTTTTATTTTCTTAGTGGAGCTATCTGTGTATTACTCCTTAGCTTAGGTAAAATACTCCTGTCATCTCTTCACTTACCTTCCACAACCTCTCAGCTACCTCTATGTTTTTGGCATCTGCATCAGAATCTACTATTGTGGGATACCCTCTCGTTTGTTGAAATCCATCTGGCCCAAGAAATTCTCCTCCATTTATACGCTCGTCCATTGCAGCATACAAGGTAGGAAGTGCTCCTTTAGATGCGTGTTGTAGAAATAATGCACCCAATGGTCAGATAAATTTGGGGAAGTACTTATCCAAATTAGTATTAGAAAGACCGGGATGTACCGCTACAGAAAATGCATTATACCCCTGGACAGACAGCCTTCTTTGTAGCTCGTAGGCAAATACCAAGCAAGCACGTTTACTTTGTCCATAGGCTTTACTGGGACTATACTTTTCCTCAAAATGAAGATCCTCAAATGTTATCCCTGCCCATTTGTAAGACAGGCTGCTTAAACTGATCACTCGGAACCCTGGAGAATTTAAAAGATGGGGAAGGAGTAAACCCGTCAAAGCAAAATGCCCCAAATAATTAGTAGCTAACTGATTTTCAAATCCGTCTTCAGATACCTTATTGGGAGGCATCATGATACCAGCATTATTCACAAGTAAGTCAAGGGAATTATACTGTTCTCCAAATTGAGCCACAAATGAGCTAACGGCACTTAGATTGCTAGTATCTATCATCATGCTAGTCAGCTCTGCATGATGATTCTCTTTCTTTACCTTCCACTTAGCTATACACGCTTTTTCCAGATCTCTGCAAGCTAAGACTACTTCAAACCCTTTCTTACTAAGCCCTAAGACCGTATGATATCCAATACCACTGTTTGCACCTGTGACTACAGCCACCTTTCCCCTTTGATGCGAAACATCTTGTATACTCCATTTACTCATTTCATTAAGATATAGCTGTTAAAAAACCTTAAATAGCTTTAGAGCCTGGGGTTGATATTCAGAATTAAAGTCAATAAGTGCTGACTTAAACTTAGGACTGCCAAAAGGCTTGTAATTATTACCAAAGGCTATGGGTTCTTTAGGAATACCTATAAACGTCCTGTCAAGCTCCCCATTTTCCTTAGTATCCTGAAAAATGGACACCGCATACTTACCATAGGGTAAGTCAAAAGAAACTGTCTTTACTTCCCTGTCTGAAGGAATAGTTTTAGCCGCATACGCATTCTTCAGCCAGTTAGCTTCGTCTGTAAAGACTTCCACAATGATATCACCTCCATTTTTTTTAATGTTCTGGATCTCGACCTCAAAGGTATGTTGTTGATACCCCCTAAAGCCCGCCAGTAGAAATCCTGTACAAGTACACAGAATAACCAAGAGGCTTCTTACAGGGGTTGTAGATATTCTCCTTCTAATATTCATATGCTATGAATTACTTCATGAATAGGGTGGAAATCCCATTCCGTTAAAATGAACCGTGGGACAAAGATGTGAAAAGAGATAGCTTAACTTATAGGAGAAATCATGCCCTTATTCGGACAAATCTTGTATGATTGAATTTCTATATTCAGTGGGGGTCATGTCCGTCAACTTCTTAAAAAGCCTACCAAAATAGGAAACGTCTGAGAAGTTTAGCTCAAATGCTATTTCTGAGATATCCTTAGATACATCCCTTAAAAACATCTTGCTGTATGCAATGACCACTTCATTAATGTGCTGCTTTGGAGACCTATTCGTGACCATTTTCACACACCTAGTAAGGTAATTTTCTGAAACTGCTAATGTATCAGCATAAAAACTTATGTCTCTGTTAGATGCAAAATGCTGATACACCGCTTCTTTGAATAACATAGTAATTTCTGACTGTCTGTCTGGTCTAGATAGGATAGCGGGGGATGCTTCTGCTAGTTTTGAAGTAATGGCCTTGAGTAGAGACGTTTGAATCTCAAGCGTATATGAGTAACCATCCTCCTGCTGTACTAACAGTTCACAACATCTGCACAGCCAATCTATTCTATCGCTAGACAAAGAATGTTTGGGATAGAAGGTAAGTCGATTTAGGAGTAGCCTATCAGTAAAAACTAGTGGGAGGATGCCGTTATCCATATATATGAAGTACCCCTGGGTGGTAGGATCAATGGACTGGATAGAATTGAGATGGCCTTCTCTAATAAATAACAGATCATTTTTCTGCAGTGATAGAACCTCACTGTCTATCTGCTGACTCCCTCCACCATGAGAGAATATCAACAGGAAATTATATTCTGCTCTAAAAAGAGGAGATGGCACTTTTACTAGCTTATGAGCTACAGCTAGTGGATACACCTGAATAGGGCTAGTCTGGGAC
>JBCCLI010000284.1:0-8574 GCA_039026975.1 Bacteroidota bacterium
AATTATTACATAATAAATAAATATTTTAAATAAAATTATTCAATATTATGTATAATTTTTTAGGCTTAGGACTATCGCATACTGGCCCGCTTTCCTCGAAAGCAGCAAAGCTATTTTGATAAGATACCCATCTAAAGTGCTGTAATCCAACCTGTTTAACTCCAGATACACAATCCTTTAACAAGCTATTGGCTTGGGTAAGGATAATTGGTGGTTGATGGAACCAACCAAAAACAAACGATATAATATTATTGAACCGCAACATGAGTCAAAAAATGTACTCGCACTACTCACTGGGATGTTTGTGGTCTTATCGATCTAGGAAATCGAAAGACCTTGACTTTTCGTTTAGAGTCAAATCCTTACTCCTTTTCTCTTTATGCTCTACCTTTCTTTTTTGTGGCTCATTAATGGCCCAGTATGAGATCACCAATGTAGATACTGCATGGCATGACGAATTTAATGGGACAGCTGTAGATGAAACTAATTGGACCTTCCAATTAGGGGATGGAACTACCTATGGGATTCAAGGGTGGGGAAATAACGAGCTCCAATATTATCAGAAAGAAAATGCGACAGTAAACGGAGGTTTTCTAACTATTACGGCTAAGGAAGAAGCGGTCGGGGGCTTACCTTATACCTCTACCCGTATGAATACAGCCAATTTCAACAACTTTACCTACGGCAGGTTTGAGATGAGAGCCAAGATGCCCATAGGTAAAGGGATGTGGCCAGCATTTTGGCTGTTATTTACAGGGGATGGTCTTGATGGGACAGGTATAGGTGAATACGGTGGTTGGGCTGCTAGTGGAGAAATTGACATTATGGAGTACCTGGGAGATAAGCCCAATGAAGTTTTTGGAACCATTCATTATGGGCAGGAATTTCCAGGGAACGTGTTTACGGGTATAGATAGCATTTTGGATGCGGGAACCTTTAATGATGACTTTCATGTATTTGCAGTAGAGTGGGAACCAGGAGAAATTCGCTGGTACGTAGATGAGGGACTATATGCTGTCCAGACTATATGGTGGTCTGAGGGAGGTCCCTTTCCTGCCCCATTTGATCAAAACTTTCATATCATCCTAAACCTGGCAGTGGGGGGTAACCTACCCGGTAGCCCGGATGCTTCTACCGTTTTCCCGCAGGAAATGGTAGTAGACTACATTAGGGTATTAAATAACAGGGATTTACCCACTGTCTCTCTGGCAGTAGATGATCCTACTCCTGCTGCGGGTGGGGGAATCATAGCTACTGCTACACCCGTATCAACCCTAGGGGTGGAAAAAGTAGAATTATTTCAGGGAGAGCTTAAAGTGGGTGAGTTTTTAGCACCTCCCTTTGATTTTTCCTTATCTAATTTGACTGAAGGAAGTTATAAGCTGCGTGCTGTAGTAACTGATATTAATGGCAATGTAAATTACTCTAATATTGTAGATGTAACCGTGGGAGCAGGGGGGCAGGGGCCATATGGATTATATCCATCTCCTATTCCTGGGGTAATAGAAGCTGAGTTATATGATACAGGTGGAAATGGAGTAGCCTACAGTGATTTGGACCCTGACTTAAATAGGGGGAGTAAGGAATCTTTGAATACTTTCCGTTCTAATGAGGGGGTGGATATTCAGCCTACTACAGATATGGGTGGAGGCAGCGTGGTAGGATTTATTGAAAACGGAGAATATACAGAGTATACCGTAAACGTAGCTGAGGACGGACTATATGATGTAACCATCAGGCTGTCTGCAGAAACCAGTACAGGTACTTTAAGGCTCCTATTCGATGGGGTAGATAAAAGTGGACCTATTAATTTTATTCCTTCCGGAGACTTTGGAACCTATATAGACGTGTTAGTTACTGGATTAGACTTAACAGCTGGTAACCAAGTGATGCGCTTAGCCTTTGAGGGTACCGGGATGACGGTTAATAAAATGACCTTCACAGAAATAGTGCCTCCAAAGGAAATTGTCTTTGATGACATGGAGCACGGAGATCCTAGCCCCAATAATAATGGTTGGTTCTATTTTGGAGGAGGAGAAGGTGGCGGAACCTTTGGGCCTACTACCACAGACCTACCCCCTAAAAATGGAGGGATATATGCCTTATCTTCTTCATGGACAAGTAATAATGGTGGAGTAGGCTTTTTTGGCGGCTTTGGTCGTACTAATCCTACTGATCTTACAGATGCCACTCACTTTAACTTCTGGATTAACCCTGCAGTGGATGAAATTTATAATCTTGAAATCAATTTACAGGATGATGATAATGGAGATAATGATGCTCCTTTTCCATTAGTAGCTGATGATGAATTTTGGTACATCTTGGGTGTCGGTGGAGATGATTCGGAAGTTACGCCCGGTGGGGGATGGCAGCTAGTCAGTATTCCATTTACTGATTTTGTGGATAAAAACCCCAATGTAGGGAATGATATACTTGACGGGATTCCTACCTCTGAAGGGGGAAATGGTGCCCTGATTAATGTAGTAATTGCGGTAGTTACAGAAACCACTACCGCCACTTTCAATACTGACTATTGGGTGTTCACTGATAGACCAGTAGCAGCAGATATTGCGGTTGATCCTATGGCATATGATTTTGGGGCTGTGAGAGCGGGTATTTGTACTTCAAAACCTTTTGTGATTGCTAATGAAGGGATTTGTGATTTGGTGATTACTGCAATAAATGTAACTGGTACG
This sequence comes from Bacteroidota bacterium, assembly GCA_039026975.1. Classification (GTDB taxonomy): domain Bacteria; phylum Bacteroidota; class Bacteroidia; order J057; family J057; genus JBCBKZ01. Next base: position 2,697 of record JBCCLI010000284.1, read on the forward strand.
GATGCAGCTGATTTTAGCAGTACTAATAGTACATTACCATTGACTATTCCTGCAGGTAGCAGAGAATTCATTCAGGTAACCTTCAGTCCTTCCTCCGCAGGCGCTAAGAGTGCAGCTCTAAGCATAGTAAGTAATGATCCAGATGAAAATCCCCTGGAAGTTCCTTTAAGTGGGATGGGAGAAAATGTGACTGATCTAGTCTTTGATGACATAGAGCATGGAGATGCTACTGGTAATGGCTGGTTCTTTGAAAGTGGTGGCAACATTGGCGGAGTTGGTGGCGGCGGCGGCGGTGCTACTACAGCTGATGTAGCTCCTGAGAACGGTGGAACCTATTCCCTTGAGACAGGTTGGGGATCAGGAAATGTGCCCGGCTTTTTTGGCGTATTTGGTCGTAATTTCTCTTTAGATCTTTCTGGTATGGAATTCTTCAGCATATGGGTAAACCCATTTGTGGCCGGACAGGAGTATACGATAGAAATAAATTTTCAGGAGGATGATAATGCTAATGGATCCTTTGATCCGGGACTGGATGATGAGTTCCAGTTTAACCTAAAAGTGGGGGGAGCAGATGCGGACCTTATTCCTGGCAGTGGATGGCAGCGAGTAATCATTCCTCTGTCAGAATTATCTGATGATAATGGATTCTCCAATGGTGGAGACGGTATTTTCAATCCATTTTCATTCCTCTGTGGTGGAAATGGGGAACTCATCAGCATAGTGTTTGCTATTGTGAGTGAAGGATCAGATGCTAATGTTAGAATTGATAACTTGACCTTCCTGTCTGAACTTGAAGGACCAGACATAGATGCACAGCCTTCTCCATTAGCGTTTGGAGACGTATTTGTAGATAACTGTGCTATTAAGACGCTGACCATTTCAAATATAGGAGGAGAAAGCCTTGATGTAAGTGAGCTGACCTTCTCTGGAGATGGTATGTCAGCCTTTAGCATTCTTGCCGGAGATGCTCCTTTTACGGTGGCTCCTGGTTCTTTCCAGGAGGTAGATATTTTATTTACCCCCACCTCACCAGGAAATTATTCTCCTACTTTAACTATAACGAGTAATGATCCCGATGAAGGCTCATTAGAAGTATCAGTAACTGCTACCGGGACTGATGATGCCATTATTGTGTTTGATGATATGGAACACGGTAATCCTACTAATGGCGCTAATGGATGGTTCCAGTATGGAGGAGATCCTAATACTGGTGGTGGATTTGGGCCTGTAGATGATGTGCCCCCCGTAGCTGGTGGAAGCTTTGCCATGGTTACCGGATGGGGAGGAGCTAATCCTGGTATTTATGGTGGTTTTGGGCGTACGTTCCCTACAAATATAGTAGGCACCACCCATTTCAATATGTGGATTAAACCTTTTGACCCAGACAATCCTACCAACTTTGATCAAGAATACATTCTACAGATTCAGTTGCAAGAAGATGACAATGGAGATGATGCCATTACGCCGGCTGATGATGAAGAATATCAGTATAACCTAAAGGTAGGTGGAGATGATGCCGAGGTGCTCATGAATGGTGAGTGGCAGCTTATTTCTATTCCCCTAAGTGATTTCTTCAAAGACACTGGCTTTTTGACTGGAGGAAATGGCGTCTTTGATCCATTACCGGTAGCCTGCGGGGGTAACGGTCAACTAATAGCTATAGCAGTTACGGTACAGGGAATAGCTGCTAGCCAAGCGGCTAATTTCCGTACAGATTACTGGTCATTCTCTAATGGGCCTTTAGAGCAAGAAATAGTCGCCTCACCTGATCCGCTAGTATTTGGAGATATAACAGCTGGAAGTTGTGCAGAAGAAACCGTAACTATTTCTAATCCTGGTTTTGCAGACCTGGAGGTAACAGAAGTAATGATTACGGGTGATGATGCAGATGTATTTTCCATTCAGTCAGGAGGTGATCCTTTCACATTAGCTCCTGGAGAAATGCAAGACATAGTGATTCTGTTTACCCCTGAGGCAGAGGAAGCATTTGTTGCATCTTTGCGCTTAGGTAATAATGATTCAGAAAATAACCCATTAATAGTAGCATTAATGGGTACGGGAATAGCGCCTGGCACATTAGTCTTCGATGATATGGAGCATGGGAACCCTACTCCTGGCAATAATGGCTGGTTCCAGTTTGGAGGAGATCCTGATACAGGAGGTGGATATGGTCCTATAGCAGATGACTTGCCTCCTTCCCTGGGAGGAACTACTGCTTTAGTGAGCGGTTGGGGAGGTGCTAATCCAGGTATTTATGGTGGATTTGGACGTAATTTCCCACTGGACGTTAGCCAGTCTACCCACTTTAATTTCTGGATTAATCCACTAGACCCTACTGACCCTTCGAATATGGATCAGGAGTTTATTCTCCAGATTCAATTACAAGAAGATGATAATGGAGATGGTACCATTACCCCGGATGTGGATGATGAGTTTCAGTATAACCTGAAAGTAGGAGGAGATGATGCTGACGTAAAAGCTGGTGGAGGATGGCAGTTTGTGTCTATCCCCTTGAGTGAGTTCTTCTATGATAATTCCTTTCTATTCGGCGGAAATCAGGTCTTTGACCCTGTATCACCTCTTTGTGGCGGGAATGGAGAATTGATAGCCATAGCTATTACTGTTCAGGGAATAGCACCAAATCAGGCAGCCAACTTCCGCTTGGACTATCTCGCATTCTCCGCAGGGGAACTTGGACCAGAGATAGACGCTAAGCCTAATCCGGTAGCATTTGGTGAAGTTACCCTAAGCACCTGTGGGGAGTCTATTCTGACTATTGAAAATAAAGGGGCTGTTCCACTGGAAATAGAGGCTATGAACTTTATGGGTATAGAGCCAACGCCTTTCTATATTCTGTCTGGAGATGCGCCTGTTACTATACTGCCAAATGAAACGCATGAGGTAGTGCTAGGCTTCAATCCGCCTGAAAGAGAAGAGTATGAGGATATACTCCAAATTATCAGCAACGATCCTAACAATAGTGAATTTGAGATCCTATTGATGGGTACAGGAGTTTCACAAGGGGTAGTAGTCTTTGATAATATGGAGCATGGAGATCCATTTGGGAATGGATGGTTTGCTTTTGGAGGAGCTGTTGGAGGAGGAGGTATAGATCCCAACTTTGTAGATCTGCCCCCTTCAGACGGTGGAAGTGCTTCTTTACAGACCGGCTGGGGGTCTGGTGGCACAGCAGGAATATTTGGTGGATTTGGCCGTACCAGTTCTACAGATATAGGCCCTGCTACCAACTTTAGTTTCTGGATTAATCCAGATGCAGGACAGGAGTACATCATAACTATCCAGCTACAAGATGATGATAATGGAGATGATATGATTCCATTCCCTCCCACAGGGGAGGATGATGAATTCCAGTATGACCTGAAAGTTGGAGGTCCGGAGGCAGAAGTATTCCCTGGGAAAGGGTGGCAGTATGTTTCCATCCCACTGGAAGATTTCTATGATGACAATTCTTTCTTACCTGGAGGAAATGGCATTTTTGATCCTGTCCCGGTTAGTTGTGGAGGAAATGGGCAGCTGATAGCCGTGATCTTCGGAATAGAAAGTGTGTCAGGCGCTGATGTAACCTTCCGTACAGACTTCTGGTCATTCTCCAGCGGTCCGGCTGTTACTTCTTTTATACTCGTAGATGCTGATACTGATACGGAAGTAACAGAGGTGAAAGAAGGAGATACCTTCACCCTGGACGAGCTACCGGAGAATTTTAACCTAGTAGCTGTAGTAGAAGGGAATGAGGAAATCAACAGAGTATTCCTCGACCTGAATGGGCCTGTGGAAAATGAGCGTTTTGAGCGTGTCTTCCCCTATGCTGTCTTTGGAGATAATAAAGGAAACTTTAATGGAAGACCTAAGAAGGCAGGTATGTATGACATTACTGCTACGCCCTTTTTCATTGATGGTGAACTAATGGAAGGTGGATCATTGACTGTTAACTTTGAAATCATTGATTGTGATGTTGAAGGAGATATGGCCAATGCTGGTCCTAAGAAGCAGCTTGACTGCGATACGGGAACTGCTATGTTAGAAGGTAGTGTAATGCAAGGACCCCTAACAGCACCTTTCATGGTGGAGTGGAGTGGACCTAGCGGCTTTAGCTCTACTAGTCTTACGCCTGAGGTTACCCTGGCAGGTATTTATACCTTAACTATTACAGGTGGTATTACTGGCTGTGTAAGTACAGACGAGGTACTGGTAGAACCATGTGCCGAGACTTGTGAGCCTCAAGTCTCCGGCTTCATTCTGGTAAATGCTAAAACAGATGAGGATATCAGAGAACTGACAACAGGGGCTGTTATAGACTTGACTCAGGATGGAAGAGACTTGAGTATCAGGGCGAAGGTTCTTTGTGGAGATAAAGTGAAAAGTGTGAAACTTGAACTGAGAGGCGCTCAAGTGAGGGACAGAACGGAGAATGTGGCTCCCTACTCCTTAACTGGAGATATAAAGGGAGACTACAGAGACCAGGAGTTCAGACCTGGAGACTACAGCTTAGAAGCTACGCCTTTTACGGAACGCAATGGGCAAGGAGCAGAAGGTATCAGTAAAATGATCACCTTTACAGTCACCAATGGGGAGGCTGCTGTACAAAGTCAATTTGGAGATCCATCTCTAAATCCTGACTATCAGTTGAGCATATTCCCTATACCTACGGCAGGCGAGCTCTACCTGGATATGAAGTTCTTTGAAGAAGGAATTTATGAGGTAGTCCTGTTTGACATAGCCGGAAGAACTGTAATGGATCAGAGATTGGTGTACGATGAAGTAACAGGGAAGCGGTTCACTGTTAAGACACAGCAGTTAGCTGATGGGGTGTATATGCTACGCCTCAGCGGCCAAGAGTATCAAGAATGGAGAAAGATCTCCATCAACAGATAAAATGCACACATAGGTAGTTGACCAAGCCGGGCCTTAGGGTCCGGCTTTTTTCTTGTACTTGTAGGTACTCAAACGCTGGTCATTATCCAAGGGGTAATTAATACGCTGAACCTATTTTCGATGTATACCTATAGGTATGGATGAGGTGGGTTGTGCTATGGATGCTTAGTGGCCTCAGGTAGTAAGGCCAATTTTTGATAATTATCCTCCCATCCCTTCCTTCTGAATAAATCTTCTTAGAAAGAAAAGGAGGAGAATCCTAAGAGATACCGGGATAAGCCTGTGGGAAACTTGTTTCGATTTAAAATATTGAATAGTTTTTCAGGGAATAATGTTTTAAGAGAAGTATAATGCCTACGATTTTCCTTTCCTTTGCTAATGACAAAGAGCATTCAGATCGTTTTCTCGAACAATTAGGACCCGAAAGAACTACCCTTCAAAGGATCTTAACTGACTTTAATAAAAGCGGATGGGGACTGTACCATTCAGCAGGAAGTTCTGCACCTAAGGAATTACTTAAGGATATGCAGGCTTATACCAACACGATTATCATTTTCCATTTTTCTGGTCATGCAAGCGGGACAAGCCTCTCGCTGGAAAATGGAGAAGGGGGAAATGTAGCCTTATCCACTGCCTCATTAAAGACCTTATTAAGCGCTGAACCTACGCTCAAACTGGTGTTTTTAAATGCTTGTGCTACTAAGGGACATGTGGAAACATTACTCGCTATGGGCATTCCAGCGGTAATTGCCACAGAAAAATCCGTTGGAGATGCAGATGCTTGCGTATTTTCAGAAGCCTTTTATAAGGAGCTAGTGCTAGGAAAGGACCTAAAAACGGCTTTTGGTAGAGCTAAAATGGTGTTAGATACTTCTGGCCAAGGGGACAGGATTTATAGAGATGTGATGCCTGGCCCTAAAGCTTCAGGAGTGGATAAGAGTTCCTGGGGATTGTACGTCCAGAATGAAGAAGTGCTTAGCTGGAG
>JBCCLI010000285.1:0-8567 GCA_039026975.1 Bacteroidota bacterium
GTTTCTCCCTTATGTGATATGGACATACTCCCCACTGTAGCGCCATACTGCTGGGAGGTCATTTGCGCTTGAGAAATAAGAGGGATATTCTCTTCTCTGAATAGTTCTATCTGTTTTACCAGTGAGCGTGTATAGGTGAGGTAAGTAACTCTGTCTAAATCATGGAAATGAGGATGCCCAGCTATTTTCCTATTGAGTTGATCTTCATAGACGGATAGGTGAGGGAGAATTTCTTCTACAAAGTATTGGTATCTCTTTCTTAATTCTTCATTTTCTGTATCACAGGTCATGCGTATGTACCGCCAGGCCATATCCTCTTTTACTATAGCTTCCAGCTCACTTATCTGTTTCAGAAAATGGCCTAATTCCTCCGTGGTTTGAGGATCCATGGCTACCAATTGATCAAAATAAATCTTTAGAGCTTCCCAGTCAGTAATTTCAAAATCTACCGGAACTAAATTTCTTTCGACTCTCTTATCAATAATCTGAGCGCTAATTTCCATTTAATATAATTATTGTTTAGCTAAGCAAGCTACAAAAAAGCCTCTGAGAGGCCATTGGTTTTGGAGAATTTATTACCCTTTTTTTCAGTAAATCCTACATGAACTCATCTCTACCTGCTGAGTGCCGCGTGAAGATAGTCTTAGGTGGTTTTCCACAAGATTCCAGATGATATTAACATCATTTGAGTTTTGGATAAAAAGAATTTACCTTGCTCTGGCTGAGATCATGATGCGAGTAGGAATAGAGCGTTAGGCATGGTCTAAAAGATAGCTATGGCATTCTTTGACGGCTTAGTAATAGGGCTAGCGTTCATTGTCTTTATTGGCCCCGTTTTCTTTACCCTCCTTCATACCTCTCTCCAGTTTGGGTTTAAGTACGGCATCGCTGTTGCTTTTGGAATCGTACTGAGTGATTTACTAGCAGTCAGTATGTGCGCCTTGGGAGCTGCCGCCTTTCTTCAAAACCCCCAAAATCAGACCTGGATTGCCATGGGAGGAGCTATTTTCCTCATAGGGTTAGGCCTTAAATATATCTTTGACCCCAGGTATAAGCCTAAGTCAAAAATAGAGGTTAAGGAGATGAGCTACCTGAAGTTTGTAATGAAAGGCTTTCTGGTGAACTTCCTCAATCCTTTTGTCTTTCTAGTCTGGATAGGGATTACAGGTATGGCTTCCGCCAAGTACGGACTTGGTGAGGGCTTTATCATATACCTGGCAGGTACATTGTCGGGAATATTCTTGACAGATACGTTGAAAGCCTTGTTTGCTGATAAGATTAAAGATTTCTTCAAGCCCCAATCTCTGATGTGGGTTTTCCGAGTGATAGGCCTGGGCTTAATAGGATTTGGGATCAGGCTACTGTTTTTGGGTATTCTCAGTATCCCCATTGTCACGCCTTAATCCATACCACATCCTCATTCTAGCTGCGGGAGCCTCCACCCGGATGGGACAGCCCAAGCAGCTGTTAGCTTACCAGGGTTCCACGCTCTTAGAACACGCCATTAATACAGCTCTTTCCTGCCATCCTATATCTGTTAAGGTAGTCCTGGGCGCTCATGTTGAAGCGATTCAGAAAAATATTTCTCTCGAGAAAGTGGACAAAGTTTATAACTCAGACTGGCAAAGGGGAATGGCAGGCTCTATTAAGTGTGGGATCACTGTCATTATGGAGGGAGAAGATGCTAACCTGGGAACCATCATCATGCTAGGAGATCAACCCCTCATTAGTAGCCAATTTCTTCAAAAGCTCTATCAAGAAGCAGAACAACAACAGAAAGAAATAGCAGCTTCTGCCTATCAGGAAACATTAGGGGTCCCCGCTTACTTCTCTTCCTTTTACTATGAAAAACTGTTAGGCTTGAGTGGACAGGGAGGGGCAGGTAAGCTTATTCAGGTCTTTAAAGAGGAGGTGGCTAGCGTACCTGCCGGGAAATTCCTGGCAGATATAGATACACCTGAAGAATATCAAAACCTTATAAAGGGTGGTTTCTCTAGACATTCAGAATAGAACTCAATACAAATTTAGCTATTCCTACAGCTCCAAGGGTATTAGCCTCATTAAAAATTAGCTGGCCAAGAATTCGAATAGATTCTCCTTTATTCCCGTCCATATCAAGGATGAGGGCTTCATTGATTTTTAGATTGGCGTAGGTATCTATGTCTGGTAAAGCATTAAGGCCTTCCTCAATAGCGCCTTTTCTTTGGGTAGAGTCCTGAAGGAGATTAGCCATAGCTCTCCATCCAGGTGCAAAATTAGGATAGCGCTCAGTTAGCTGCCTGGCTAACTCTATTTTCTTTTTCCTATCCTGGGTATCTTCAATTTGAAGATACAAACGGAAAGTTCCTTCTGGAATATTTCCAGCTTTCTCCATCTCTAAAGCAGCCACCGCAGTCTTAACTTCAAAAAAGCCATTAGGTGCCAGCTCATCACACTGCTTGAAGTTTGTAAGGGCTTTGCTACTATCTCCCCTCATCACATACACCATGGCTAAGTCATAATAAGGATAAGGAGAAGATTCTGCCAGGGAGACTGCTTTCTTTAGCAACTTCATGGCATCACCATAGGCGCCTAACTTGGATAGCTTCCTTCCACGGGTATGGTACTTAATAGCTTCTTCAGACATTTCTTTCTTTCCAAGCTGGTCATAATTCACCCAGTCTTTCTTCAGGTCTGAAACAAAAAGCTTATTTCCTTTCCCGTCCTCATAAAGGGGTTCATCTTCTTCTATAACATTTTCCTCCCATTCAGCTTCACCCTCATTTCCCGCTAGGGAAGATTCCTGATATCCGTTTAACACCTCTACTATATCTACCTCTTTTTCTCCCAAGAGAGTAGATTTTATTTCCTCCTCTACTACAGATACTACCGATTCTTCCAGTGTGGCAGTAGCTACTTCAGCATCATTTTTCTCCCTAGATACATCCTCTCCTGAAGATTCCTCCTCCTTAATAAGGGGTTCTTCTATAAAAGAATCTACAATTACCTCAGGATCTGTTGCAGGAATAGATCCCCTCTCAGGCAGGAGGGGAAGCACCTTCTTATTTTCCTGGGTAGGGACAGATAAGAGACTGGCTGTTTCCTCTACAAGTGTAGGTGTATAATAGTGAACTCTGATGAGTACGAGCATGCCTAACGAGAACGTCAGACTCAGGAAGATGAGAGAATCCACTGAAATCATAGAGACGGAAGATTACGTATCAGGCTTATATAGTAATTACGAAGCCTATGTAATATTATTGCTGCCATATAAACCTGTCTGTACATTTTCCAATATTCGTATTGTCATGTCAGATTTTCAGTTTATACAGCCCGGGTCTAACTTAACTCTGGATAAATCTGTACATTTATCCCCCTGTAAAATCTTTAGTCAAATGTCCAGGTATTCCTACACTTTACTTAGCCTGATTCTTGCCTTCTTTTCCCACATTGGGGGAATTACTCAGGAATTACCTGATCCTCTGAAAGTAGGGATCATCCCTTACAAAAATGAAGCAGCGCTAACAAATACCTACGGCCCCCTATTTGACCGCTTATCAAAGACTAATAATATATCTGTAGAAGTTACCTATCTGGAAGAAAAAGAGCTAGCCTACCAGCTCAGTCAGGGAATGATAAATATGGGAATCCTAAAACCTATAGCCTATCTGAATGCCAAAAGAAACTTTCCTTCCCTCACTGTATTTGGTACCCATCTGGTACAAGAGAAAACTTATTATACTGGCGGCCTACTTGCTAGAAAGGAAAGTGGCTGGAATACCTTAGGAGACATCTCCAAGGAAGTTTCCTTTTCTCCTCAAGAGGATATTCTCTATGTGAAAAATACCTCTACTTCAGGGTTTAAATTTCCGAGAAATCTATTGAAAGAGCACGGAATGAAATTCGCCCAAGATCTGAATATTTTTCATTTTTCAGGTAGCCACCAACAGTCCGTCAGCTACCTGTTAGCAGGTGAAACCCAACTCATAGCCATAGACTTAGCCGCTTATCAGGAATTAGCAGATTCTGCTAAGAACCAATTAGCGCTACTAGAAACCTACGAGATCCCAAATCACGCATATGTATGGGCTCCTACCATGCTTGAGGAGGCTAAATCTCATCTCACTCAGGAGATGTTCCAGGCACATAATAACCCTGCTTTTCAGTCTGCCTTTAATAATCCCCTCCACATTCAGCAGTGGGTAGCACAATCTGATGAAGCCTATAATCCTCTGAGAAGAGGACTTCACTTCAATACAGTCAAGCCTAAAGTAAAGCTCCTCATAAAACCCAAAAGCACTGCTGTAGAAATACTCAGTCGAAAAGGAGATCTGCTGGATATTTTTAGGGATACATTTGAGGAAGAATTAACGGCTTCAGGTAGGTTCTCAGGCCTTACCTCTTATTTTTCTGATAATGCTTACGTAGTAAGTATTTCCTTAGGGGTCATAGATGAGGACTTCTTCGTGCAAGCAAAGCTGAGAGATGACTTTATTCTTAGTGAGAAGGTGGGTATAGCTGACCTACAGGAGAAACTTCCTTCCTCCCTCACAAAAGCTATTCTATCAGTTTCTCCTATCTCTACAGATTTACACTATGATGGAAATAAGTGGTTTATCTTTTATGGAGATACGGATGGTATTGAGCCTAAAAATTATACCTTTTCCTGGGTAGACCAGGAAGGAAATAAGCATATAGTTCCCAAGGAGAATATTCTGGATGTAGCTGACACTCGGATTGACTTTTCTCCACAAGAAGGGTTTACTCCCCATACGCCCATCACCATTTCTTTCAAAGAACCGGTAAAAGAAACCTTATTCTCTTTCATGCAAAATACGGCAGAGGAGGAAGGATTCTGGGATAACCTGGATAACAGATGGGGCGTCATAGGGCTAGTAGTAGCGCTCCTTTCTGTGATTACGGGGAGTTATCTGGCCCAACGTAAGCGGCGATTATTCAAAAGTATGATGCTAGAGGCTAACGAGTCCCTACGCTCATATGTAGATGAAGTAGGTAATCCTGAACATAAGCTACTTACGTTAAAGGAGCGAGCGAGCAAGAGCCTGGAAAAAGGCTTAATCGCTGAAAACCAATTTCTGATCCTCAAACATAGACTGACAGATATAGACCTAATCATTCACAGGCTGGATGCTACTCCTGAAGGTTCCAGAAAAGAGGTGCTAACAGAACTCAGTAACATCCTCCGTTCTGACCAAATCAGTGAAAAAGATGTAGCCCACATCCTGAGTATCGTAAGAAAGCTACCTGTTTCATCCTCAGAATAAGACATGGTGGAAACCATCCTATGGGAAGATGCCCTATCTGAATATGAGTCCTTTCTCAATGTGGAAAAAGGAATGGCTGGTCCTACCAAGGAGGCTTACCTGAGAGATATTAGTAGATATAGAATTTATGGAGAAGAAATATTAGAAGTAAGTTCCCCAGTAGCGGTAGAGTTAGAAGGGTTAAGATCCTTTTTGGGTTTTCTAGTAGATAAGTGTCTGCTAAGCCCCAGATCACTTGCCAGGAATATCTCCTCCCTTAGATCTTTCCATGGGTTCCTCCTAGTGGATGGCTGGACAGAAATAGACCCTTCCGAATTATTAGAACTCCCCAGGTTTGGCAGGAAACTCCCTACTGTCTTGTCTGTAGAAGAAATAGAAAAGCTGATAGCCAGCATACCAGTAGACAAGGCACTGGGCATCCGCAACAGGGCTATAGTAGAAGTGCTCTATGGATGTGGCCTTAGGGTATCAGAGCTTATCAAGCTGGAAATTTCTCACATATACCCCAAGGAGCAATTTATACGAGTGCTGGGTAAGGGAAGCAAGGAACGCTTGGTTCCCATAGGAGAACATGCCCTGGAATGGATCAGTACCTATCAGGAAACAGCCAGGCCTGAAAGCCAAAATCATAGCAATATGCTTTTCCTTAATAGAAGAGGAAATCCCCTGAGTCGAGTGATGGTCTTTTACATCATCAAGGAGGCTGCTCAGCTAGCAGGACTGAATAAAAACATTAGCCCACATACTTTTCGGCACTCTTTTGCTACGCACCTACTAGAAGGTGGGGCAGACTTACGAGCTGTGCAGGATATGCTAGGCCATGAGTCCATCACCACTACGGAAATCTACCTACATATGGACAGGGAGTACTTACGAGAAATACATGCTATGTTCCATCCAAGGAATTAGTTCACATTATTCTCAAGTTAGAGAAACCATTTATGGTCTTTCTACAGTCTATCTGATGCCCCTCACCATTCGGTTTTTTCCTTGCATGTCCTTTTTGATAGTGAGCTGCTTGAAGCCTTGAGAATCTAATAAATCAGCTACTTTCTGAGCATAGTCAGCATATACTTCGAAGTATAGCTTCCCCCCTTCCTTAAGCCAATGCTGACCTACTTCTCCTATTCTCCGGTAGAATATGAGCGGATCATCATCCGGCACAAAGAGGGCCAGCTCCGGCTCATACTGAGCTACATTAATGTGAAGATTCTCCTTATCTGCCAGCGGTACGTAAGGAGGATTAGATATGAGAATATCCACTTCAGAAAAAGCCGTTTCGCCCTCTGCCAGAATATCCAATTTCAGAAATTCCACCTTAGCACCTAGCTTATGCTTATTCTCTTGTGCTATTCTCATAGTATCATCCGACACATCCAGTCCTATGACTGAGGCAGTTATAGCCTTTTCCGCTAGCTCTCTTTCTATACTGATTGGGATACACCCACTTCCAGTTCCCACGTCCAGTATGGTAGGAATAGTAGTCAAAACGGGAGAAATATCAGACAATACCCATTCCACTAGCTCCTCGGTTTCTCGCCTGGGGATCAGTATCCCAGGTCCTACCTTAAATATTCTCCCATAAAAATGTGCCTCTTCCAGTACGTACTGTATAGGCTCTCCTTCCAATAAGCGGGAACTAATCTGGCCTATCTGTTCTACTTCTTTTTCAGAGAACCTGTATCCATGAAGGGCTATCTGATGCCAGGAAATACCAGAAACATACGATATTACCCACTTACAGATGGTTTTAGCTTCTTGTATATCATACAGCTTCATTAGTGCTGCACTTAGGTATGACAGCCATTCTCTCTCTGTATGAGGTTTATTTTGTGGCATAACAATAGGGGCCTCCTATATGCAGTTGTATATGTATTACGACCGGTTTATAAAAACTGGAATACTTTTTGCCAATTCTACTAAAAATAAACTTACCCTTCTATGCCTATGATGAACTGATCGACCTTACCTATAAAACTGTAACATGAAGAAGGTATGGTTCAATGCCAGTTTGCTGGCTGTTATGTTGATCAGTAGCATAGCTGTTTTCTCTCAACAACATCACGTACGCGAAGAAGATCACTTTTGGAGAAAAAGAGTGGTTAACAGGATCAGTTTGATAGAGAAAATCAATGCCCCCCTCATTTTCCGCGAAAGTAGCTTTTATGGTAATGATTCCCGCTTCCAGGAAACGGAGGGGATAGTTATGTCTATTATTAATGGCGCCAGGGCAGGGAAATATATAGCCTATGACCCCTATGAGGATAAAACCTATGACTTTAACGCCTTGGTGCTAAGGATGGAAGAATTTGAGCAAGCCTTGTATGGCGAGAATGAAGAGTCTTTTGACGAGTATGAGGAAACAGATGACCTCACGAATAGGGATGAATTTTCGGATGACTTTGAGGAGGAGTGGGAATTTGAAGTAGAGGATCTTGAATTTGAAGACGAGATAGAAGTAGAAGATGACATCTTTGAGGAAGACACTGTAGAAATAGATATGGCTCCTTATGAGCAAGTAATCCATATGATAGAGGATTGGATCTTTGAGAAGAATAGTTCCCGAATGATCCAGGAAATCCGCTACTTTGAAATCATATGGACAGACCCTACCGGCACCTTACCTGATAAAATTCTTTGCAGGTTTAAGTATGAAGATATTGAAGATCAACTAGCCGCCACTAAGTGGAAAAACCGCTGGAATGACTCCCAGTCCATGTCCATGAAAGATGCCTTTGCTATGCGTCTTTTTAATGGGATCATGATAGACGTAGGCGGAAGACCGGTTACCTCTCTCTATGAGGCAGAAAAGCGTAGACGAGAGATGATAGAATTTGAACACCACTTGTGGAGTTACTAATGCCTCCAAACTGCCATTAACCTAAACAGCCATAGTTCCTAAGCCCAGGTGAATCCGGGCCTCCTGTGTAACACGGGAACCCCAGTCCTTGCTGAGTAACCCGGATTTCACCTCTTATTTTGAGTAGTATTATTTTGAGGATAAAGTGTAAGGCGAGCATCCAAGGCTTGCCTTATTTTTTCCTAGCAATATAGCCCATGTTTCTTACCTATCTCCCCTAAAAGAGACTTCCGCCTGATACCAGAACATACAAGGGGATACCCCCAGTTTCCGTTTAACCAAGACTATTTTTACGGTCTATAGGGTTATATAATTTTCCCATTTCTGTCAAAAACGATACAGGATAACTTCTATATTTTTCATATTTCCTTAAACAAATTATATAGGAAGGAAGTATATAGATGAGTATTGACTGACAGTCATTAAATGAATAAAAGGAGAAA
>JBCCLI010000286.1:0-8510 GCA_039026975.1 Bacteroidota bacterium
AATCCTCCATACAACCAATCCGCATAAGGTAGATTTTCCCACTTTTGGGGTTTCAGAAGGGCACCGGATCGCCTGCTTTCTCGTTTCCAGAGTACAAGATGATCATCCGTGCCAGTGGTCAGAACCATATTCCCATGCGGAGAATAAGAAGCTGAGGTGATAATAGAATTAGAAGCCGCCGGGGTAGATGACTGCCCCCTATCAAGGGACTCTACCAGTTTCCCCTCCAAATCCCACATGTACACCTGGCCCCCCCAACCTGCAGATAGGATATACTTCCCATCAGGAGAAAAACTTACTGTAGTAAGTTGGCCCTCATGCCCCTCCATGGTTTGTAGAAGTTTCCCCTCTTTATCATATAACCTGACCTTAACATCAGTCCCTTCCCCCTGATAATCCCCGGAGCCTGTTAATATGAACTGTCCATCAGGAGAAAAAGCTAAACATCCCACTTGATCCTCATGCCCTATCAGTTGGCATAGCTCATTACCCCTGGTGTCCCATAGTTTTACGGTCTTATCTTCCGAGGTAGAGAGAATGTGATGGCCGGCAGGAGGAGAAAATATGGCTGAGAGAATGGGGCCTTCATGTGCTTCCCATGACATTCCCGGCCTACCTTCCGTATCAAACATTTTTAGCTTGGAGGGAGGATTCATCATGCTTATCACCCATTGGTTAGTAGGAGATATCCCCATCCTAATGATTCGGTGTTCTTCCTCACTAGCTATGCTACCTTCAGGGCTTGATGTATAGAGTAGAGACCATGACTGGTTAATGCCTGAAATGAGGTGCTTGATAGCCGCTAGCTGAGACTGTTGTTCTCCAAGGGCAGCCCGTTCTTCTTTGGTGATAGAAGCAGCTGTTTTTTCCCGTAACTGGGCAATAGTATGAACCCCTTTCATAATCAACTCTTCATCCAGGAAATATTGCTGAATTACATCTGCAAAGGCCTTTTCCATGCCTTGAAGCTTGACCTTTACTTCCTGCGCTTTGTGGTAGGCATCTACGGCCCTGGCCGTATTTCCTGTCTGTTCATAGGCCTGCCCTAGAAAGAAGAGTGCCTCTACCAGATCTCTTCCGGCTAACTCCGCCGATTCAAGTTCTTCCTTCTCCAAGTTTTCCCACTCATCATCTTTGTAGGAGCCGTAAAATTCATTTTCCAGTTCTATGCTAATGACATTCTCCAATAAGGTGATAGCCATGTCAGCCTCCCCTGCTTCTAGCAGCTCCTTTCCTTCTTTTAAAAAGGCTTGTAGCTGCCGTTGAGGATCTTGCGCATTGATAAAGGTCTGGGTTTCTTCCTGATAGCCTACAGGAGCTCCTGCGTCCAGATAGCGGGTATAGACTTCCTCTATCTCTTCATTACTTTCCTGCTGGATCAATTGAATGAGGGCTTTTCCGAGAAAATAATGTGCAGGGATATTATCAGGGTCTAGCTGGAGAGACTTTTGAAGGTATCCTGTAATAGTTGTAAGAGAAACAGCTTCTTTCTCCCCGCTTTGGTCTTCCAGGTATTTCTCTCTTTCCAGGTAGATTCTCCCCAGTGGATAATAAGCATGTCTGTCCTTGCGAGACTCTGCTTTTTCCAGCTCATTGATGGCCTCTTCATGTTCTCCTAATAAATCTAATACTACGCCCAGGTCTACCCGTAACTCCTCACTCCCTCTGTCCACCCCTTGGGTAAACTCCTCCTTCAGCTCTTTCAAAAGGGTAAGGCGAACGTCTGCTATTTCTTCCCATTCGGGATCTATGTAAGAGCCAAATCTCCCAGGTCTGGTGCTAGCGAATACAAATGAGGGGATTTCCCTCTCTTTACGGGGTCCTTGTATAAGTGCCATATTAAAATGCGTTTTGGATGAGGTTTCCCTCTGCTAAATCCTTTTTCAGGACAGCTGTAAATTCTGAGAAGGTTAAATGGCTGTGCTGCTGTAAGGTATCTATTATCTGATGGCTGAAAGAGGTATCCTTTCCCCACTGCTTCAAGACTGGGGTTACTGTTTCCTTGTTGGTAACTGCACTTAGGAAGCAAGCATTCCCTATCAAAGGTGTATCCAGGCTATTTGGCTGACAATCCTCTCCTATTCCGCTTTGGCAGGTGAAATTAACATCCAGGAGGGAAAGGAGATGGGCCGTATGACTAGCTAATTCCTGTAGTTTAGCTACAGAAATAGGCGTAGTCTTAGGTGTCTGTTCGGTATTTTCATCTTGCGCCGGAGTTGTATGCACATCCAGGAATACAGGTGTCTGCTCATCCTCACTTTTCCCTTCTCCCTTGAAGTAAAAGAAGGAAGGAAACTTTTTAGCATGTTCTGCCAAGCTCGTAAAAGCTGTTAATAATACCTCCTCTTGTACGTCTTCTCCAGTTAAGACCTGTATGTGTTTAAAGCCTTGCTGGCCAAGCACTGACTTCCACTTAGCAATAATTTCCTTATCCTCCTTGGCTGTAGCTACTAGCAAGGCATACTTCTCATGGCTTTTAGAAGCTTTCACCTTTTTGTATAGCCTCTTCAGGGATAGGGTAACACTGGTCCTTTCATTTCCCAACAGGTCAATAGCCTTTTTCAAGCTGCCTTCCGCATGATCCAGGTCTGCCAATTCAATTTGAATATGGGCTATATCCAGATATACCTTCCAGGGAGCTATGCCATGACCTGCTGTTGTGGGGTCCTGCTCGTAAGTATCTAGGTATAGGCGGTAGAAAGCATGTGCCTCATGAATATTGCCTTGACTGTACAGGATCCGACCGAGGGTAAGCCGTTCTGTTTGGCTGATGTGAGGACCTACCCCCGCTACACTCTGAGCAGTAAGCGTACCCTCTGTTGGGGTCCAGACACGCTTAATGGGCCCATACAAGCTTTTTATCAGTTGGTAGGAAAGCTGGTTTTTCATGAGGTACCTAAAGAATCTTTCTCCATGAATAATGGTAGGCGTTTGCTGCTTTCTAATTCTGTTTACATTGGACTTAAGAGAATTAAAAAAAGTAGTTTCATCTATCTGCCTGCTGAACAGTTCCATAAATTGGGTGGAAAATATTCCTCCATCCACTGTATCCCCTATCGTTTCTCCCGGCTGGCCTCCAGATAAAAAGACTTCTTCCCTGTCAGTAAAAGTATCCACTACCCCCTGATTGATATCTGCATCTATAAATACGATTTTTCTTTTAACCGGCAGCTCGTCTAACAGCTTAGTGATGTCCTCCACTGTAATGCTTTGTTTTTCTTCGAAAGAAAAGTCCTGAGGTACGAGAAAAGCACTTCCTCCGTCTTGGCCTTTGGCTGTATACCCATGTCCTGAAAATTGGAAGATGAATAGGTCATCAGGTTTCAGCCTATCTTTGAAGGAACTTAGCCTATCCAGGATCTGATCATGGGTAGCATCCTCATCTAACAGGGCTTCTGTATGAAGTTCCCCTTGACAGTCAAGGCTATAAAAATAGCGGCTGAAGGCTTTCTCCAAATTCTCAACGTCCAGTAAACAAGACCGTAGCCTGAGTCTTTCTTCTTGGTACTTATTTATTCCCACTGAGAGAATATGGATATCTCCCTTGAGTTGATGGATGTCTACGTCTATCTGGTGGATTAAGGCATTCTTTATCCCCTTTTGGTGGCATCTGCTAACGGCCTGTAAGGTTTCCTCATAAGAGCTAAACAGTAGCTGTTTATCTGCCAAGTAACTCATGTATACTAAGGCAGGGAGTAACTCATCTTTCTTTGTGTAGTCGCCAAGACTAGATAAGGTATTAGTGATTAGTTCCTTGGCTCTATCCCATGCCCCCATCCCACAAAGGGCTTTCAGCTGCCATATGGTACAGTCTAGGAGTTCTTCCTTTTTCCTTTCTCCTGTGAAGAGATGGTGGGCTACGGAAAATTGGTCATTTGCTGCACTAAATCTATCGTACTCTGGGTGTAGATCTGCTAAGTCCATCAGTTTCTTCCCCATTTCCATATTCTTCCGGGCACTTTTCCGTTTTCTAAACACGTACTGCCCTCCATCATGGCCAGAGATTCTAAGCGGTTCTGCCCGTGGCGTTTGCTTATCATTAGCAGCTACCTTCTCCAATACCTTAATACCCAAATCTGAAATGGGAATCACGTCAAACTTGGATAGTTCTTCTAAAATGGCCTTTAGAAAAGGGCTGTTTTCTCCCACACTCCCATCTGAGACTACTTCATTTCTTCCGGCAGTAATCCCCCACCTGGATTTATCTTTCTCAAGCCTGGAAGATGCTACACTTTTTCCTTCTCCAGACATAAACAGGGAACCTGAAAAGCAGGAATCTGCTATGAGAACTGTATGATGCGTGGGAATCCTATTTAGAAAATCACGAAGCGTACTATTAGAAATATAGGCGGCAAAGTCATGCTTTTCTGCATCCCAGGGAATCCAGTACCCCTGGTTTAGAAAATTATCAAAATACCCATGTCCAGAATAATAGAGAATGAGGTTTACCTTTAAGTCTTTATCCTGCTTAGTATCCTCAGCTATTTTAGTGGCCACATCCAGGAGAGATCTGATAATCCCTCTCCGATTAGGCTTTATGGGTTCTCCTTGTGCATCCCTGGCCAGTACATCATGGAACTCTTCCTTTATATCTCCGCCACATAAGAAAGAGACATTCTCCCTATTAAAGTCAAACTCAGAGGTAAGTAAGCGTATCAAGTCCTCTGCATCTTTCACACAATTGAAGAGATCCGACTCACTTTTGTATTCATTAATAGCTATGGCCAGGAGGTAGTTCTTAACTCTGAAGAGGGTGCTTCTGCTAACGACAATATCAGACATGGGGGAGTGTGCTTATGTAATGACTGTGATAAGTGGACCATTCATAAGTTCCGAAGGATCAGCATAAAATCCAACCTACAGGCTGTAGGTGGATTTTGTTAGCTGGAAAAAACCGTCTTTTGACACGTAATTGGCACAGGACCTCTCTTAGAGCGTTACCTGCACATGCTTTCGCATCATGGAGTGATGAGCAAAGTCATCATCTTCACTATAGGCACAGATTAACCATAGGGTAGTTCCCTTTTTTAAGGAGGTGCTATAGGCGGGATAGGTAGCTGTATCTATGGAGAAGCTCACCCTGGTCTGTTTCCCACTCTCAGCACAAGCGTAGCTGATAACAGCCTCTTCAGCATACAATGCTCCTACGGGAACAGGATTTCCAGCCGCTTTTACATACAGATCATTTTTTAACGAACGACCGTTCGCATAGGTAAACATGAGTAGGTGGGTGTCCTTAATATCATTTTTATGATTGAATCCTAAAGCTACCCAGCCGTCATTAGGAGCTGTTATTTCAAACTGTAAACTGGCACCCTCATATTTCCAGGAGAGGGTCATCCCACCCACTTCTATCTGTTCTTGTGCGTGTAAGCTGGGAAGTAAACTGCTGGAAGTAAGCCATAGAAGGGCCATTGACATACGTAAGTAATTCATGTTTGAGTATTAAATAGTAGCCAAATATTCTGGAGGTATGTTACCAGTAACTCCTCTTTACTGGTGAATACAATCACCACTAGATATAGGGCCAAAATTATTCTCCCTAAGTATCCAGAACATGCTGGCGTTAGCCCTCAGGCTAAATTCATGAGAAAAGGAAAAATTAATTAGAATGGAGGACGGTTAGTTGAATGATTGAACGCAGAATAACTAAAGGGGTTTCCAAAATAGTAGAATTAATCCTGTATGTTCTTCTAAGGGTATACGATTCTGTTCACTTCTCCAAATCCAATACCTGGGAGAAAGCCTACACTGGCCTCATGCATTATCTGGACGTGGGAAGCTAGTTCCCCTCAGCCCTTTTTCCTTCCCTTATTTCCGCGAAGGGCGCATAGGCTACTCCTTCCATCTACACAGCTCTCACTGATAATAGTATGATACCTACACAGCTTTAGTCAAGCCTTATCAGCCAGTCATCTACTGTTTCAGAGCTTAGCCCATGTTTGAAACACTAGTTTATGCTGAAAATCCAGGCTTGAAGAACCTGAACTTCCCTGATTTTCTTACCTACTTCTCCTCTTCCTCTTATTTTAAGATCCGGCCATAGCAGATAAAGAGTACCAGCTTCCGGGGATAATATGTCAAGGGGATTCCTAGGAATTTCTACTTTTCCTTTTTTGGTAGAAATTCAAAGTCTTAGTGTATCCCAATTTTTCAAAGAAGACTTCATTTCCTTCCTGAACCCCAAAAGAAAGGGTGCATGGTGAAAACGCCCAGACTAATTCCATCAGCTTGTTTCCTATTCCTTGCCCTTGGAGGGTAGGAGCCACCAGTATTTCTGTAACTGTGGCAAAGAAATATCCATCCGTCAAAAGCCTCACACAACCGACAAGGCTGTTCCCTTTTCTGGCAGTAAGATTGATGGTTTTATTTAATGCTGATCTTACTCTATTAGCCTCATAAGTTCCAGGCCACACGCTCTGGGTCAACTGTAGGAATTCTTCTACCTGTAAGGCTTCATCTGGAGCTAAGAACTGGATATTTGAAAGAGTCATAAGTAGGAATATTCATCAGTACTGCCATCAGAGGGGAGACATTAGAACAGAGACATTTAGGGTAAGAAATAGATGTACTTTTTCATACCTCATTTTTCTGCAAATACCTCATAATGGATGACCTTCTCCTCCAACTCTAATAAGAAATTCCCATCCTTAGGGTAATATTTTGCTTTCTCGTACTTTTCCCCGGCAAAGTGCTTGATCACGGCCAGGTTTTCCCCAAAAATAATCAACTGAAAGTGCGCTTCTGCTCCCTCTATTCTCCTCAAAAAAGAAAGCCTAACAAAGCCTTCTATACGCTGGTAATCAGGTATTGCTCGCGCCTTCATAAAATCAGTATAGGCCTCAAAATTTGTAGCCCTTGTCCTCCCTTGCTAACTCCTTGCTATCATAGTTTTGTAGATACAAATGCAGCTTACTCTTTATACATGTAGTGGGAAAGCGTTTTGTCTGCATATGGATCAGGCTATTCTCTCCTAAGGGGTAATCCTGATTTGTCCTCCTGTGCGCTGAAAGGTGCTGCCATCTGTAGTTTGGATCTGAATGCTAAAGGTAATATCCTCTACCTTGTCAGGGCCTTCCCTGGGAGAAAAGAGGAAAAGAGAAGTCCTATCCCCCCTGTCTACATCTTCTTCCTGCAACCCCAGAAAAAGATTTATCTCTGAATAAAACTCATCAGCAGAAGTATGCATCTCAAGTAAACAATTTTCCAGCGGTCTATTATCTTCAAAGCACGCTTCCTCCAATATAAACAAATCAAAAAGCGATTTTAGGTCAGTTCCTGCGGGAAAACCAGCCTGATAATCTTGATCTGCCGTTATTTCCAGCCCAGCAATATTTACTTGATAATTTCTACCTCCCTCACAAGTAGGTGATCTCAGCAAGGCATTTCCTCCCTCCTTACACATCATAGAACTATAGGTAAATGAGGTATTCAGATACACATCTTGAAAGGGAATTTCCTCACTTGGAGCTAGGTCATAATTGAAGGCATCTGTATTTCTGGCAGAAACCGAACTGACATCTAAACAAAAAACGGGGTCTTCTGGACAGCAAGAGGAAACAAAAAATAGTACAATAGCGATCAAAAGGGTGGCTGAATAGTGTTGAGTGAAGGTAGTGGTAAAGGATCTCATAAGCCATTAGGTTAGTCCATTATTACTACTGAGCATGGGCCTCCCTAAGAATATCATTTGTGCTTATGATTAGGTTGCTTACCCATTTCCCTCCACTGGATGTCAGGATGGTCACCCCGAAATTCTCAACAGGATGAAAAGAATAATCACTTGCAAAGCCATCTACATCTCCTCCGTGTCCAAAATCTCCTGATGTCCATTTAAACAGCCCAAATCCATATTCACCTATCCCCGTCCATGCTTCTTCAGTATGCTCAGTGAGTACAAGTTTACTTACATTTTCCCCCTTTCCCAACTGGCGATAGGCATGTATTTGTGCTTTCATCAATTTCAATAAATCATGGCTGCTGCTGCAAATAGTGGTAGCCGGAGAGAGTTTCCCCATATACCAGCCTTCCGTTTTAACCTCTCTGTCATCTTTACGGTAAGGCGTAACTAATTCTGGATTTCCTGTAGGCAGGGTGTAAGTAGTCTCCTGCATTCCAAAGGGCGCAAAGACATAGGTCTGCAATAATACCTCATAAGGCTGACCAGTAACCTGCTCTAATAGATAGCCAAGCAAAGAATATCCAAAGTTAGAGTACCTAAACTCCCCCTTCCCTTTTCGCTTGAGCTGGGTTAGCTCTTGTAGCATGTCTTCTTCCGTATACATGTATAAATAGGGATCTCCATCCCTACGCTTATACCCTACTCTGGCATTTCTAGGAAGATCAGCTCTGTGATGGAGTAGCTTCTCGAAGGTAACCCCTTCAAACTTTTTCTTTGTTTTATCAGATAGGCTGACCGGAAAAAAATCAGTAATGGGTTGGGAAAGGCTGATCTTCCCATCTATCACTAGCTGGTGGGCCACTATGCCTGCAAACATTTTACTAAGGGA
>JBCCLI010000287.1:0-8483 GCA_039026975.1 Bacteroidota bacterium
ATATGCTCCTACCCATAAAGTCTAAAGAGGCGAAACAGCGAATTACTGAAAATATATCAGCAATTCTCGGTTTAGCAAATGGTTTAATATAGTATTCATAATCAAATAGTTACCACTAAAAATCTCAGCTTGAATGTGGAGGAATTATGATGTATGTAGGCGGGCAGGCCGTTCCTCCACGGGTTGTGGGAGGCTTGTAGGGATGCATTGGAGGGACAATGCATTGTTGGATACTTTTTTTGCTTTGGAAAAAAGTATCTCAGGCTGAAGGCGACGTAACACTATTAATTGATTATCAGTAAATTAACTTATGTAAAGTAGATAAAACCTAAACAGCGAATTACTGAAAATATATTCCCTTCCACTGTAATCTCCTTATGTTTAGCATCATGGACTATAAAAAAAGGCCGAGCACTTAAGTGCTCAGGCCCAAAAATAAGGGAACTATACTTACTTTAATAGGGTCTGGATTTTTAGGGAGAAACAGAGCTAGTATTTTATTATCGGCATACTACCTGTTAGTAAAGGCCCTTTCGCTTAGGCATTCATTATAAAGATTTACTGCGCTTGTAGGCTATCCTGGCCAGGCGGTACTTTCTCATTCTGTAAAGAACATTTGCTTTCCCCCTCCATGCGGAATGGAAATTTTTCTCCAAAGAAAGAGCCTCCTCATAAGCATCCAGGGCCTCCTGATATTTTCCAACCTTATAAAAGATGTCTCCTTTTCCAGTCCATATAGCTGGGGATGCCTGATTAGTATCTATGGCTCTGTTATATGCAATGAGAGCCTCTGGATATTCTCCTAATTCAGAAAGAATTCTCCCTTTTCTCTCCCATATGGTGGGGAGACTTTTATTAAGGGAAAGGGCTTGGGAAAAAGAAGCTAATGCTTGTTGGAGTTGATTTAGCTGTAAATGTGCATTTCCTTTGGTAATCCACACCAGTAGCCAGTGTCTGTCAAGAGAAATTAACTCTTCAAGTTTCTGTATTCCCCTCTGTATTTTCCCATGGGTTATTAACTCTTTTCCTTGCTGAAAAAGCTGTTTCACTTTATGAGAAGGTACATTATTAGACGACTTTTCAAATGTATTTAAAAAGTGATCATATACCTCTGAATAATCCCCATCTTCTTGAAAGATATTTATATGCATGACTCTATTGTTTTGCTATTGTTGACAAAAGGCTAATAGGTCCTTACTGGCTAATCCAAAATGGATAATCTCCTCTACTAATCCTTCTTCCAGTAATTCTTGCTTATCAAGGGTCTTATGGGTTGAAAAACTTTTCAGTTTTAGAAAATCTGCCATAGGATGGTCAGCAAATTCTTTGTAGCCTTTAGGCATGGCTGTTAGCTTTCCATCTTCTACTAAGGGAAGGTTCTTTTTATTTAGCTGATCTATAATGGCTTGAAACTCATCCGGCTTTTCAAGAATGCTATCCCGTATGACGCGCAGCCGATCAGTGGGTAATTTGTAGAATCCACAAGCCAGGAATCCCCCTTCAGTATGAATATGGAGATATAGTACCCCTTCTGATTCATCTTTCCTCCCTGAAGGAGTAAGGATGCCACTTACATGTGTTTGGTATGGGGACTTATCCTTGGAGAATCTAATATCTCTGTTCTGGCGGAACATGGTCTTTTTATTTCCTCCCAAAGGGAGGTCTGTGCTAGCTAGCCTTTCTGTAAGTTCTTCTAGCAAGGAAGCAAAGGGAATTCTCACCTGACCTTCAAATTCAGCCTTATGCTCATGATACCATTCTCTGGTATTATGTTCCTTCAATTCTCCAAGAAGTTCAAATACTCTACTGCTAAAAATCTGGCTCATAGTATATTTTTATCGTTTTTGAGTAAAAGGAGTTTCCTGTTTACGGTACTTATTCTCCCCTAAGGGATTGTAGTAAGCTCCCGGTAATTCCCTGGAGCTGTAATGAGGTAATCAGAATATCTGCTTTTAGGTTATTTAGGGTAATTTCTGCTGTTAGAAGTGCATTCTGCGCATCACGCAGATCTAAAGAGCTTACTTTTCCATTAAAGAATTTTTCTTCTGTCCGCTGATAGTTTTCCTGGAAGGTAGAGATGTTCTGCTCCTCCCGTTCTAATTGGCCTATCAAGAGATAGAGATTATTCTGAGCTTTAGTCGCATTACTGATTAATTCATCCTCAGCTTGTTGTAGCTGTACCTTGCTAATTTCCATCCCTATCTGAGCATTCTGGATACTCCTTTTAGCTCTGCCACCTGTGAACAGATTATACCTCAATGAGAGACCTACACTAGGGCCTAGGGTTTCAATTCTAGCCAGCTGCTGTAGGTCATTTTGTTGATTAAAGTATCCATAGCTGGCAAATGCCACAAGGGAGGGTAACTGCTGGGCTTTACTTACCCTAAGCTGATTTTCAGAGACCTGGATTCCTGCCTTGGCTAATTGAAGCTCAGGGTTTAGTGCCTGGAGCTGTGTTATTAATTCTTCCTGACTGAGGGGACTTGGAGGGGTGTAGGTAGACTGTACTTGGTAAGTGGCGTCTGCCGAAATCCCTAAGAGAAAGTTTAGCTCACTGGTAAGCTCATTTTTACTGAGTAAAATGCTACTTAGCAGGGACCTATCCGTATTCACATTGGTTTTGGCCTGGAGAATAGCCAGCCCACTAACCTGCCCGTACTCAAACCTGTCTTCTACTTTCTTAATACGTTCCTCTCCTGTGGTAATATTTCTTTCAAGCAATTCTTCTTGCTGTTGAAGCTTAGCTAGTTGGAGAAATAGTTCAGAGACTGCTACCACTGTATTATTGATCAAAGCTTGCTGCTGGAAATAGGCTATGTCCCGCTGGTTTTGTAAAAGTTTAAAGCGGTATGTACCGCTGAACCCTCCCAGGATTACATACTCTGCCTGTAGGGCTGCCGAATAGGTAGTGCTGGCAGCAGCATTATCCTGTACACTGACAGAAGCAGGATTCTCAGCGAAGGTTCTAATTCTAACCTCTGTATCATTAGTTTGGTAGTTTGCACTTCCTATCAAGCTGATGGTAGGGAGTAAGCCTGCATTTCCGCGGAATACATTATTTTCTGCTATCTCCACTTGTTTCCCAAGGATATTGATAGATTGGTTATTCTCAAGGGCTAAGGAAATAGCTTCTTCTAAGGTTAATACCTCTCTATCTATTTGTGCCACTGCCCATATGATTGGACCATTTAACAGCATAGCACATATGTATATGAGTAATTTTTTCATAATAGATTAATTAGAAAACTTAGGCTAGTCTGTTTCTTAGTTCTGTAAGGGTAACATCCACTTCCTCTGGCTCAATGGTTCGCCCTCTCCTGATTAGTCTCAGATAGAACAGTTTGAATCTGTTTAATAAAAGCATGACTGACGGCAGAAAGGCGAGGGTAAGTACCATCCCAAAGATGAGTCCGTAAGCAATAGCGATAGCTGTGGGCTTAATAAACTGAGAACTGATGGAGTTATTTAACAGGAGTGGAAGCAGCCCAAAGACTGTAGTGATGGTAGTTAATACAATGGGCCTAAACCTGGAGATAGCTGCTTCTGTTAGGCTATCTTTCACGCTCATCCCTTTTCTCATATTTTCATTATAGGTAGAAATGAGAACCAGGCCATTATTAATGAGAATTCCCCAAAGTGCGATTAACCCCAGAATGGAAAATATATTTACGGGTAGGCCATGTAAGTAGGTCCCCCAAGCTACGCCTACATAGGCAAACGGAAGCATAAATAGAATGGCTACTGTCTTACTCACAGAGCGGTAATTCAGTAAGAGAACCGTAATCATGAGAATGAATACAATAATACTTGGGCCTTGGCTGGAAGTCTGTGTCTTGGAAGAAAGTCTGGCTTCTCCTTCAAGGGTGTAGGAAATATTAGGGTATGTCTCAGTAATTTCCTTAAGCACAGTAGCTTCTGCTTCCGCTAAAACCGCAGGAACTTGAACCATTAAATTCTCAATGTCCGCCTCCACACGAATTTCTCGAATGCCATTTTGATGACTGATTTCCGTTACATTACTTTTTTGGTCGAAGGTGGCTAATTCTCCTATAGGATAGGAAGCTCCCTGAGGGGTTCTGAACTTAATATCTTCTAGCTTAGCTATAGATTGTCTGTCTTGCTCATCATACCTGATCCAGACTTTCACCTCTTCATCACCACGCTGTAAGCTCTGGGCCTCCAAGCCAAAAAATCCCTTTCTGATCTGGTCAAACACCTGGGCCTCTGACAGGCCGAGGAACTTGGCCTTATTGGTGAGCCTCATTTCTACCTCAGGCATTCCGAGTTTATCCGTATCAGTAACATCCTTTAGGTCAGACCTTGAAGCAAGGTAGTCCCTCAGTTTTTTCTTAGCTATCCGTAACTCTTCCAGATCTCTTCCTATTAAGGCGACGGAAACTGGCTTCCCAAAAATGGCTGTACTCCCATAAGCCAGGTTGGTAGCTTCAGGAATGGGGCCTACCTCCTCGCGGATCATATCTGCTATATCAAAGGACTTGATATTACGGGAATCTCCTTCCATCATGTAGATATTCAGCAGCCCTTCATTGCTAGCAGGCCCTATGACCCTTTCTACATAGTTAATGACAGATCTTCCGTCTTCCCGCTGGGAAGTATAGTGCTCATTCACTTTCCATACGGCTTCTTCCATGCTTGCCAGCTTATCATTAATAATGTCCTCATCCGTTCCTAATGGCAGCTCCAGGCGTGCAGTAATGATGTCCTGGTCAATGTTTGGGAAGAAAGTGCCTTTGATGAGGCCACTACTGCCTGCGTAAATGGTCATTCCCATGATCAGGATTACTCCTACTATAGGAATGATAGGTACCTTCATGACAAATCGAATGATCTTAGTGTAGACTTTATCGCGGAAAGTGATAAGTGAAGCGTTCGTTTTCTGGGTTAGCTTCCAAGGCTTATCATCTTTTCTCAGTGCCTTTGAACGCGCAATGTGTACAGGGAGGAAAAATAAGCTTTCTAACAGAGCTACAAAGAGGGTAGCACACACCACAAAGGAAATTTCAGTAAAATAATCTCCTAATTGTCCGTCTAAGAAAAAGAAAAGGGAGAAAGCCAATGCCGTAGTAATCAAGGAAGAAAGAATAGCCGGAATAACTTCTATAGTACCATCAATAGCTGCTCTTAAGGCGGATTTCCCTCTTTGGAAATGCTCAAATATATTCTCCGCTACTACCACCCCATCATCTACTAATATCCCCAATACCACAATGGTCCCAAACAGACTTACCTGATTCAGGGTAAGATCATAAAAGTTAGAAATGATGAACATCCCTAATAGGGCTACAGGAATTTTGAAGGCTACCCAAAAGGCAATTCTTGGATGGAGAAATAACCCTAACACCAGTAATACCAGGAAGACACCCTGCCAAGCGTTATTTTGAAGTCGGGTAATGGTTTCATCCAGGCTGATGGTCCTATCTTCAATGACTACAGCTTCTATGGCGTCATTATTCAGGTTGAATTTATTAGCATACTCTGTCGTGAATTTGGCATTCTGAATGATATCCTCCTCAGATCTACTAAAAATCTTTAAAATGACAGCAGGCTTTCCATTTACGTAGGTTCTTTCTGGACGATCTGCAAAGATATTATTGACCTCTGCTACATCCTTTAGTTTGATGATTCTTCCATCAGGTCTAGCAGTAATAACCGTATTCAAAAGCCCCTTGGCAAAGTAAGCTCGGTTATTTAAGCGAATCATAATTCTCTGCTTTCCGGTAATGAGCTCGCCTCCTGAGGCTTTTAGATTAGTGGCCTGTATGGCACGCTGTACATCATCAAACGTTAACTCATAGGCACGTAAATCTTTTTCTCGTACCCTTACTTCTATTTCCTCCTCAGGATAGCCTGATACGTTTATCTGAGAAAGATTGGGCGAGGCCAGAAGATCATCTTTAATGTACTTAGCATGATCCTTTAAGGTACTGACACTCACGTCTCCCATAAGACCAAGGGTCATGGTATAGTTAAGAATTTCCTCTTTCTCAATGATAGGAGTATCCATGCCTTGAGGGAAGGTAGTAATACCGTCCACCGCATTATTGATGTCTTGTAAGACTTCATTAGGGTCAGCATCTTCCAGTAATTCTACCCTTACAATAGCAAAGTTTTCTTTGGCAGAGGAAGTAACCCGGTCTATTCCCTTAAGCCCTTCCAGTTTATCCTCTATCTTATTAATAACTTCTTCCTCTACCTCCTGGGGAGAGGCTCCTCTGTACTGCACAGAGACAGCAATAAAGTTGACCGGTTCAGGTGGGAGAAAGTTTGACCTGATCTTGGAGAGCGTTAGTAATCCCACCAGGATAATGAGGCCAATAAATATATCTACTGTTCTAGGCTTCTGCGCCAAGAAACTGATAAGTTTTTCCATTTCTAAATGATGAATTGGTTAAATATTGTACGCTTTTATCCCTAGCCTGAAATTTTCTTTCCTTCTACAGGTACCTCAAAAGTGTTGGTAATAACCATGTCATCATTTGAGAGGCCACTCACTATGAGAGAATCAGAGAGAATTTCTACTGTCTCTACTTTCTTCCCCAGAATGGTGTTATCCTCCAGGATGAATACTTTTCCATCTCTGGTTAGCGCCGAGGAAGGAATGGTAACTACCTCTTCAAAGGAACTCCCTTGAAACTGCCCCTCCAGGTAAATACCGCCTTTTAGGTTCTTTCCTGTTAGCGTGAAATAAACAGGGATATTCTGAGTTTGTACATCCACTATATCTGTCATTCTGCTTACCCTGCCTATCCATTCTCCCTCCATATTATTACTGGTAAAGCGGATTTTATCACCTATAGCTAACTGAGAAGCAAGACTTACACTTACAGCTGCTTCCAGCTCGTATTGCCTGTTATTAATAATGGTTCCTACCTGCTGACCAGGAGAGACTAGGCTTCCCTTATCAATGCGGGATTCTGTGACCATCCCACTGTAAGGCGCTCTTACTACATATTTAGACAACCTCTCTTCCTGGGCTTTAATGTTGAAATAGGTACTGTATACCTGATTAGCGGTAAGGAAAAAACGCTCTCCTTCTGATAGGGTCTCGGGTAAGGACTGAAGGGATTCCCCACTCTTATATGCCGCTATATATGCTTTCCAGCTTTCAAAATTATCTGGGTAGTCAGCCTTTAAGTCTGGCATTACACCTGTGAGTATGTTAAGAAAGGCACTTCTTTGTGCCTCTACCTGTAGGCTGAATTCATCTGAGTCTAAAGATAGTAAGGCTTGTCCTCTGCTAAAGCTGCTACCTTCTTTGAATAAAAATCCGCTCTCTTTCACCTTGCCCTGAACCTCAGCATACAGCTGTGTAGTATTTTTAGGGATTACTCTCCCCGTGATGGGAAGGTAGGTAGCGGCTTTTCCATTTTTTACTGGAAGTAGCGCTAATTCTTCTTTAGTTAAGACAAATCCGTCTGGAGTATTTTCTGCTACCTGAGAGTCTACTTGTTGGTTTTCCTCAGGTGCCGTGTTAGCACTTTCTGAACAGGAAGTTAATCCGCTTTGTAGGATAATGCCTATCAGTAAAAAAGTGAATAGATAATGTTGGTGTTTATTGAGATTCATATTAGTTAGCTTAATGACTAGTAGTCATTTCATATGAAAAAAAATAGATACTAAGTGTTTCTACTATACAATTATGGACAATATTAGCTTTCAATTGGTTCAAATTTCCTGGAAATACTTACTTCTAATGACTGATAGTCATTTTTTTAGAAAAAAATTATGCAGCAAGGCCGTCAGTAATCATATTAGCATAGGTTTCAATTAGTTGTTTGGTATTCATCTCGTGATAATGGGTCAAAAGTTTTTTCTTAGCCTCTAGGAATTGTATTACTCCTACACAGCTTGCCCAGACTATATAGTTGATAGCCATAGGATCAAAATGTTTCCTGATTTCCCCTTTCTTCTTTCCTTCCTCTACAATTTCTACCATGAGAATTTGGAGTTTATGGCTCATTTTCATGTAATCTGCATCAGTTATATCAAATTCTGGCCGCTCCATATAGGAGATCAGGTCAAAGTACCTGGGGAAGTCATGATTGTATTCATAGGATGCCAGGCATACTGCTTTAATTTTTTCCAGGCTATTCTCATGCTTCCCCGCATAATCAGAAAACTTTTGGTGAAGCATACTTAAAGCCTTCAGCCCCACTGCCCCTAGCATCTCATCCTTATTTTTGTAGTAGTTGTAGACAGTACCTTTAGCTATTCCCGCTTTTTCAATTACTTGGTCTACAGTGAAATTCTCTATACCCACCTCCAATAATACTAGCTCAGCAGCAGCCAAAATCTGCAATTTTCTACCTTCAGGGGTGAGATTTCTCCTTTTATTCATTTAATGACTGTCAGTCAATACTCATCTATATACTTCCTTCCTATATAATTTGTTTAAGGAAATATGAAAAATATAGAAGTTATCCTGTATCGTTTTTGACAGAAATGGGAAAATTATATAACCC
>JBCCLI010000288.1:0-8470 GCA_039026975.1 Bacteroidota bacterium
AAAAGTCTTGCCAAGCTTCTCCATACTTGTCTTGATCGAGGACTATAACAATTCTGTTGGTCTCCTCATCTACCATAAAAGAAATACCAGGTAATTTTTCTAGCTCTTTTTTAGCCATTTCATTTGTTTCAATAAAAATACATAAATAGTTCAAAATCTTAGCAAAGAAGTAAGTAAGAGGAATCACATTCTCCTTTAAAATGTATGCTAAGTTAGATCGGTTGATTGAGCTGTCGATAAGGGAAATACATACCACTAATATTTGGAGCACCTAAAGTCACCAATTCATTTTTGCTAGCATCGTATTGATTCTCTACTTAGAATAGTATTCGACTAAACTATTTAGTCATTAATGACTAATTAATTAGGCAATTCTCAAAAATTAAGGCTATCTTCAGAGAAAGGTTCAATATTGACTACTAAGGAGAGAATACTCGCAAAGGCCCTGCAACGCTTCAATCAAGAAGGCTATGGTGCTGTCAACCTTTTTGAGTTGGCTAAGTCCATGGGGATGAGTAGAGGGAACATGACCTACCACTTCAAGGATAAGGAGACCTTACTTAATGCATTAGCAGAAGAACTATGGGAAAAGCTGGAAGACATAAACCACTCCCAACAAATTCCTTCTTTTAAGAACCTTCACCACGACGCTCAGCTTTACTACCAACTGCAGCGAGCCTACTCCTTTATCTTCCAGGACCAACAGGTACTAAAGCATCCCTGTGTGGCTCCTACCATGAAGCATCTCGCGGAAAAAACCATCAGAGATATAGAGGTAGCCATTGCCTTCTCCATAGAAGTAGGAAATATGAAGCCTGAGGCGGTAGCTGGCACCTATAAGCACCTGGCACTTACCTCTTGGATCCTGATGTTTTTCTGGTCCCCCCAGCAGAAGGTCAGAGGAGAAACATCAAGTCAGGATGGAGAAAAGGTCATCTGGAGCTTATTATTTCCACATTTGACCCCAAAAGGCTTAACTGCCTTCCAAAAATACTTTGGAGAATCGTATCTTAAGGATATAGGCCCTCCCTTTGACGTAAGCCTGGATACCATTCTAACTTTCTGACTATGACTACTACTATTCCACGCTATGATACGCTACTTGAGTATTTCTACCACTGGGTAGATACTAAACCGGACTTTCCCTTCCTAAAACAGCCTTATGGGGAAAAATGGAAGACACTGTCCTACCAGGAAGCCTTTTTAGAAGCCGCTAAGATGGCTTCAGCCCTACAAGCTGCTGGCCTTGAAAAAGGTGATCATGTAGCTATCTTTTCCAAAAACTGCTACCACTGGATTTTGGCAGACTTAGCCATCATGATGGGAGGCTATGTTTCTATCCCCCTTTATGCGAACCTGTCTCCAGCCCAGCTAGCTGAGGTATTAGCTCTTTCAGATAGTAAGCTGCTGTTTGTAGGAAAACTGGAAGCCTGGGAAGCCCACCAACGAGCTCTGCCAGATGATTTACCCATCATTCGATTTCCGCATTATGAGGGTAATGCCAAGGTTTCAGAAGGGGATAGATGGGATGAGCTAACCGCAGCCCATAAGCCCCAATTAGAAAGGTTTATTCCAGATCCGGAATCACTATGGACCATCATGTTTACCTCTGGTACTACAGGTACCCCTAAGGGAGTCATGCATGTACACAAAACACCTCCCCAAATAGTAAAGGATGATGTGGAGAATGACTGGATTAAAGTGGGGAGATATCCAGGCTCTCGCTTCCTCTCTTATCTGCCACTCAATCATGTAGGAGAGAAAATCGGGATTTATACTAATGCTCTCTGCATAGGGGGGACTATGCACTTTGCTGAAAGCCTGGAGACATTTGCAGCTAACCTGCAGGCAGTACAGCCCAATATCTTCTTCGCTGTTCCTAGAATTTGGAATAAATTCTATTTAGGGGTAGCAGGAAAGATTCCGTTACGTGCACAGAAGTGGTTATTCAAACTTCCGATTATTTCAGGTTTTCTCAAGAATTCCCTCAAGAAAAAGCTAGGCATGGGAGATGCCAAGATTGTGGCTACAGGCGCAGCTATAACCCCTGCCTATCTGAAAAACTGGTATAAACAGTTTGGGCTTCATCTGATAGAGGCGTATGGAATGACGGAAGTATGTGGGTCTTTCACTAATTCTGTAGACCCTACTTCCCCCCTGGATACGGTAGGAAAGGTAGTCCCTGGCTGCGAGGTTAAGATAGCTCCGGATTCAGGCGAGGTGCTTATGAAATCGCCCTACATGATGAAGGGGTATTACAAAGCACAAGAACTTACTGCTAACGTCTTACGAGATGGATGGCTGCATAGCGGGGACCAAGGTACATTAGATGAAGAAGGCCACCTGAGAATCATAGGGAGAGTGTCAGACGCATTTAAGACCAGCAAAGGAAAGTTTGTTACCCCTAACCCTCTAGAGGAAACTATAGGAGATAGTGAGTATATAGAGCAGGTATGTGTAGCAGGCTTAGGGATTCCGCAACCCATAGCCTTAGTCAATCTTTCTGAGGTAGCTGGGTCAAAGAATAAAGAAGCCATCGAAGAAGAATTACTGACCAAACTAAAGCTAGTGAATAGTCAGGTGGCTAATTATGAGAAGGTTTCCACCCTTGTCATTGATCAGGAGTCATGGACGCCTGATAATGAGCTGATCACGCCTACCCTGAAAATCAGGAGACAGGCACTTAATAAGAAGCATGGCGCCAACTTCCTGAATTGGCATAACAGCAAAGACACCATCATATGGCTGGGATAAAAACCGTACTAATAACTGGGGGAAGCAGTGGTATAGGCTATGCTGTCTCAGAATACTTTGCCAGGAGTGGCTACCAGCTTATCTGGGCTTCCTGGTCTCAGGAGGAGCTAAATCAGGCCAGGGCTCAACTACTGGCAGATTTTCCCGATGTACAGCTACAAATAAAGGCTATAGATTTAAGCCTGGAAAAGGCACCAGAAGAGCTTTTTGAATGGACTCAGGAAAATCAGTGGAAGGTAGATGTGCTTATCAATAATGCAGGCTTTGGGACCTATGGTTTCTTACAAGAAACTGATATGGAGAAAGAGGTGAGTATGATCAACCTGCACATCCTCTGTACCTACAAACTCACTAGGCTTTTTCTGGATAAAATGCTCCAAAGAAATGAAGGAACCATCATTAATATAAGTTCTAATTCTTCCTTCCAGCCCATTCCTAAGCTAAATACGTATGCTTCTACTAAGGCCTTTGTCAGGCACTTCACCCGGGGCCTGAATGAAGAATTGAAAATTGCTGGCTCTAAGGTAAAAGCACTTTGCGTTTGCCCGGCAGCAGTAAGTGATACCCCCTTCAGAAAATCAGGTAAGTTAGATAAAATCCAGACATATGACGGCTTGGTAACTACCACGGTAGCAGAGGTAGCTGGGGATATATGGAAAGGTTTTCAGAAGAAAGAACCCCTTATTCTCACAGGTAGAAAGTTTAGGTTTCTATACCTGTTTTATTGGCTATTCCCCTTTGGGTTTACCCAAATGTTAATCAGAAGAGAGATAAAGATGATCAGTGAATGAGACCTTTACAGTCGCATATACATACCAGCTCTGCCACATACAAAGAGAACTATGAGCTGATGAAGACTTTAGTGGAAAAGCTCCACGTATACCTGAAAGAAAGTAGGTTTCAGGGTAAGGAGAAATCCATAGAAAGGGCCCGTAGAAGGGGGAAACTACTGGCTAGAGAAAGAATAGAACTCCTCCTGGATCAGGATAGCCCCTTTTTGGAACTTCTCCCATTAGCTGGTATGCAGAAGAAGGGAGGATTTGGAGCAGGTGGTACTTCCGTATCAGGCATAGGATTAGTAGGGGGGAAACTCTGCATGATCAATTCCAATGTGGGTACCCGTAAAGGAGGCTCAGTGGATTATACTACGGTCTATAAAGGCTTTAGAATAGGACAGATAACCCGAGAGTGTAGGCTCCCAACCATCAATATGGTAGAAAGCGGAGGTGCTAACCTACCAGACCAAGCTAAGATCTTCAATGTGGGAGGTGAAGGCTTTAGGGAAATAACCCGTAGGTCAGAAATGGGGATTTCCACTATTTCTGTAGTCTTTGGGAATGCTACGGCTGGAGGTGCGTATATCCCAGGCATGTCTGACTATGCCATCTTCCAAAAGCAAGCAGCCAAGGTATTTCTGGCTGGTCCCCCTCTCGTAAAAATGGCTACTAATGAAGATGCAACTGATGAAGAGCTAGGAGGGGCAGACATGCACAGCAGAATTTCAGGAGTATCAGATTATCTGGCAGAAGATGAGTATGACGCCATCAGACAGGCAAGGGAAATCATGGAGTTCATTCCAGGAGGAGAGCCTCACCTAGTCCCTGAGGGTGAAATTCAAGCTCCTGTATATTCTCCGGAAGAAATTCTGGGAGTAGTTCCTCATGATGTGAAGACGCCCTTTGATGTAAGAGAACTCATTATGAGAATAACAGATGGTTCTCTCTTCTCAGAATTCAAAAGTGAGTATGGAAACACCATGATTTGTGGCTGGGCCCATATACATGGCTACCCTGTCGGTATTCTGGGTAACAATGGAGTCATCTTCTCAGAATCTGCCAACAAAGCAGCCCAGTTCATCCAACTATCTAATCAAAAGAATATTCCCCTCATCTTCCTACAGAACACCACCGGTTATATGGTAGGGAAAGCCTATGAAGAAGGGGGTATCATTAAGAATGGAGCCAAGCTGATCAATGCAGTTTCTAATAGTAAGGTACCCTCCATCACTTTGATGATAGGTTCCTCCTTTGGGGCAGGAAATTATGGTATGAATGGGCGCTCCTATGATCCTAACTTTCTGTTCTCCTACCCAAATGCTAAAATAGGCGTAATGGGTTCCAAACAGCTGGCAGGTGTGATGCGCATCATCCAGAAAGCCTCAGCCAAAGCCAAGGGAATCCCCTATGATGAGCAGCAGGCACAAATGATGGAAGCTATGCTGGTCGCAGAAGCCGAATCCAAATCATCTTCCTGGCATGCTACTTCCGAATTATGGGATGATGGTATCATAGACCCAAGGGAGACCAGAAACTACATGGGCTTTGCTTTAACCGTATTGTACAACCAAAAAATAGAAGGCAGCAGCAGCTACGGCGTTTGGCGGCATTAGGAGAGCAAATAATGACGAAATACATACATACCGTATTAATAGCCAACAGAGGAGAAATTGCTTCCAGGGTAATACGTACCTGCCGAAAGATGGGCATAGGTACGGTAGCTGTATTCTCTGAAGCAGACAGGCAGGCCCCTTTTGTAGGAGAAGCAGATACAGCAGTATATATAGGAGAGAGTGAACCTGCCAAGTCTTATCTGGATCAGAATAAGCTTATAGCTGCGGCCAAAAGGACTGGAGCTACCGCCATTCACCCTGGCTATGGTTTCCTGTCTGAGAATGCAGGCTTCGCCAAAAGGTGTAAGGAAGAAGGGCTCATTTTTATAGGGCCTAATCCGGAAGCCATAGAAGCGATGGGTTCCAAATCCAAGGCCAAAGCTCTCATGGAGGAATATAAGGTTCCCGTAGTTCCTGGCTACAAGGGAGATGATCAGTCGGTAGAAAAGCTGGTATCAGAAGCACAAAAGGTTGGATTCCCCCTTTTGCTGAAGGCTACAGCTGGTGGAGGCGGAAAGGGGATGCGGATTGTGAGAGAAGCTTCAGAACTGGAAGCCGGGATAGCTGCCGCCAAGCGGGAGGCCCAGAGTGCCTTTGGGGATGATGAGTTACTGATAGAAAAATACGTGGAGTCAGGTAGGCATATAGAGTTCCAGATTTTGGGTGACCAACATGGAAATGTGATCCACCTACTGGAAAGGGAATGCTCAATTCAAAGAAGGTACCAGAAAGTCATAGAAGAAAGCCCCTCCCCTGCCCTCACAGAAGACTTACGCACCCAAATGGGTCAGGCAGCTGTAAACGCCGCCAAGGCCCTGAACTATGATAATGCAGGTACGGTAGAATTCATTTTTGATGATGAGACCCACGCGTTTTACTTTCTGGAAGTAAATACCCGCTTACAAGTTGAGCATCCAGTTACGGAGGCTATCACCGGACTAGATCTGGTACAGATGCAGATAGAATCAGCCCAAGGGAAAGCCCTCTCTATCACCCAGGAGGACGTCAAAGGAGAAGGCTATGCCATTGAGGCCAGGTTATATGCGGAAGACCCTTCTAAAGACTTTGTACCAGTTACAGGTCGTATCCACTCCTTTAGCTATCCAGAACTAGATGGACTGAGAATGGAATCTGCTGTAGCGTCTGGCTCAGAGATATCCATCTATTATGACCCTATGATAGCCAAAATCATCATGTGGGGAGAAGACAGGGACATAGCCCACACCAAACTTAGGTACGTACTAGATCAGTTAGTCTGCCAGGGAACCATCACTAATCAGGCCTTCTTACAACATCTACTGGCACATCCGGATTTTCTAGTAGGGAAGTATGAT
Organism: Bacteroidota bacterium; assembly: GCA_039026975.1. GTDB lineage: Bacteria > Bacteroidota > Bacteroidia > J057 > J057 > JBCBKZ01. The sequence goes on from JBCCLI010000288.1 coordinate 6,478, forward strand.
ACCCACTTCATTGATAAGAAACTCTCCTTGGGAGATCTTGGAAGCATCTCTGTTCAAACCCAGGCAGAATTAGCTATTGCTACCCTTTTATTCAGATGGTATAAGCGGGAAAATGAACGCAGCCTACTAAGAAACCTTCCCTCCGGTTGGAGAAATAATTTCTACGAACCCCAGAAGGAGCAGTATGTGATAGGTGAAACGGAGATAGCACTTGGATACCAAAAAGTAAAGGACAGCTTCCTTATTCAAGTGGGGGGGCAAGAAATGACAGCTGCTATAACAGCTTATACTCAAGAAAAAATAAGCCTTATTATAGATGGAATACAGAAAGCATATACCATTCTCCAACAAGGAAATGAGTACTTTATCCACGCTGCAGGAATAGGCAATCATAAAGTCCTCCTCAAAGATAGATTTCCACAGAAAGAAAAGGAAAAGGTAAAAGGTGGGTATGAGTCGCCCATGCCTTCCCAAATCGTGAAAGTACATGTGGCAGAAGGGGCCGATATCAAAAAAGGAGATCCATTATTAGTCCTTTCTTCCATGAAGATGGAAAGTACGCTCTTAGCGGAAGAGGACGGGACCCTGGAAGAAGTCTTTGTAACAGAAGGACAGAATGTAGAAGCAGGTTTTTTACTACTCAAAATACAGGAGAACTGATATGAATTTCTTTGAGCAAAGCCTGCTGGATCAGGCCCTCGATCAAACATATGCTTTTATCAAGGTAGACTTCCAGGATCATGTCCTGACCATTACCCTGGACAGAGCGGAGAAGAAGAATGCCTTGCATCCCCATATGGTGGCGGAATTGGCCTTTGCCATGCAATATGCGAAAACTCATAAGGATGTATGGGTAGTAGTACTCGCTTCTCAGGGAGATGTGTTTTGTGCAGGCGCTGACCTCAAGGCCTTTATGGGTATGGTAGGTGAATATGACTCTTCTATCCCCGAGATTAAGGAGCACATTCTTATGGGCGAAATCTTTAACAAGGTTCACAAACCGGTGATTACAAGAGTTGAAGGTAAGGTGTTTGCAGGAGGGTTTTTCTTCCTGGCAGGTGCTACCTACGTGGTGTGTAATGAGGGCGTCAGGTTAGGGTTGCCAGAGGTAAAAAGAGGGCTGTATCCATTCCAGGTGATGGCAGCTCTTATGCAAGTAATGCCCAGGAGGCAGGTGATCGACTGGTGTATTCGCGGATACGACTTAGATGTTACCAAGGCAGCTGAGCTTGGATTGGTTACCCATGTAAGTACCGCTGAGACCATGGATAGCATCATTCAAGAACTGATACGGGACATATCAGCCAATTCTCCTACGGCTATCAGAATGGGGCTGGAAGCTCTGGATGCCATTACAGAACAAAGTGCTGAACATAAGTACCTGATGGACATGCTGCAAAAAACCATACAGTCAAAAGATGGGCAGGAAGGGCTGAGGGCCTTTAGAGAGAAGAGAGCACCTGTATGGACGGGAGAGTAGGAATAAGTTTAAGATTAAGTTGAAGTCTAAGTCTAAGTTTAAGTTTAAGTTTAAGAATTAGTGAAAGCCTAAGTGAAAGATAATTCTTTACGACTTCGCGTCTTGGCGTCTTGGCGTGAGAATAAATTCAGCAATAAGTCGCAAAGAGAAAAGGACAGAATATGCTACTAAGAGAACATACATTCAAGGATAAGGTGGTACTGGTTACCGGAGGAAGATCAGGCATAGGCTATCAAATAGCCAGGGACTTCCTTCAGCTAGGTGCCAAGGTGATGATCTGCTCCCGCAAGGAGGAGAAACTAGCTAAAGCAGCGGAGGAACTTTCAGCCTTTGGTGAACTGGCTTACCAGGCATGCGACATTCGGCAAACAGAACAGATTCAGGAGGTAGCGGCGAAGGTAAAAGAGATCTTTGGAAAACTGGATATCCTCATTAATAATGCCGGAGGTCAGTTTCCAGCTCTGTCTGAGTACATCAATGACAAAGGGTGGAGTGCCGTGATCAACAATAACC
>JBCCLI010000289.1:0-8453 GCA_039026975.1 Bacteroidota bacterium
ACAGTGGATACGCCTGGATGAAAATGGAGATAATAGATTAAAGATAGGTCGTTCTCATGGGAATAAGGATGGAGGAGGAGGAGAGCAACTAGAGGTCTGGGCAGAAGAACTTTCCTCTGGCAAAATCAAGCTATATAATCATTCCGGTGATGAAAATGATGCCTTTCAGCTGGGAGATAAACTAGGTCTTTCCGGCAAATATCCAGTGCTTAACTACCCTCGCTATCGTAAGATAGCTCAGGAGTTCCAGCCTTACCTCCTTAATGGCCTAGCGATAGAGATAGTAGGAAAAACGGATTCCTCCTTTTTGGTGAAGGTGCGTACTGATCAGTGGACAGTAAGTGAGGATGTGTTTTGGTGTGGGAATATGCTTCTTTCTTCTGAGATAGCCTTAGCTGGGGACTTTCTCACATTAGCTAAAAAGAAAACGCTTACCCTGGACTTAGGTGGAACACCTGACCGGTCTGCTGTCCACCCAAAGACAGGAACCCTTACCAATCCTACCCTCATGAAAATCCAGGCCAATAGGGGAATCAGACTAGCGAAAAAAAGTAAGCTGATAGTAGAAAATCACTCTATCCTGAAACTAACGGCTAATGCTAGGTTAGACATTTTGAAAGGGGCAGAGCTTATTATCCGAAAAGGAGGGAAACTCATATTGGAAGACCAGAGTCAGCTAATTCTCAGGAAAAAAGGAAAGCTCAGCATCATAGATGGAGGGGAATATATACTCATGCCCCAGGCCCGAATACTCACAGCTCCTAAAGCCAAGGTAACAGGCCTTAGAGATGATCTTCCCTCGGCTAAATTTGAGTAAAGGATCGGGATTAGATCTGGAAAATTAAGCCTTTGGATGTTAAGGGGAGTTTATTTGCCTGGGAAAGCCTGAGGAGGCCGTATCGACAGGCTCATTCTATCAGGCTGAACCTACCGTAGAAAGGCGGATATACCTGGCCAGTGAATAGCCAGGTAAATGAGACATATACGCACTTGGTATACTGATTCTCCCAGGAAGTAACTTCACGTGACAAGATTACTTAGCTACTTTCTCAAAAGAAAATGAGCCATTCCTGTATCAGGAATGACTCAACATAAGCTTTTATAACATGGGAGATTAGATGCTTTCTATCCATCCATAAGGATCTGATTTAGCCCCTATTTTAATATCATGCATAGTCTCCTTCAGCCAACTAGAAATGGCCCTATCTTCTACCGGGGGGAGCATCATATCCCTTCCTGCATATCCTATCTTGGCTACGTGCGAAATGGTAGCAGCTGTCCCTGCCCCAAAACAGTCTTCCAGCTTTCCGTCCATGTAGGCAGCTTCAACCTCGTGAATAGAAATAGGTCTTTCTTCTACAGCATATCCATTATCTTTTAATAATTGGATGGCACTGGCACGATTAATACCTGGAAGTATAGTACCTGAAAGATTAGGGGTAATGACTGTTCCGTCTATGATGAAGAATACATTCATGGTACCACACTCCTCTACATAGGTCAGCTCTTTACTGTCCAGCCAGAGCACATTATCATATCCCTGGGACTTGGCAATTTTATCAGGAAGCATGGCACTTGCATAGTTACCGGCAGCTTTGGCAGCACCTGTTCCGCCGGGAGCTGCTCTCACGAAGTCCTTGTTAACCACCAGGTTAACTGGGCGTGAGTAATATGTACCTACTGGGCAGGTGAAGACAGTAAATATATAGTCCTTAGAGGAGTGCACGCCTATAAACTGATCTGATGCGAAATAGAGAGGGCGGAGATATAAGGACCCTTGTTCTCCTGAAGGAACCCATGCTTTATCTAGTTCTAGCAAGGCTTTCAGGCCATCCATAAAGACGTACTCTGGAATCTGCTCCATGCTCATTCTGGCAGCGGACTTATTCATTCTCTCGAAGTTAGCCCTCGGTCTGAACATTCTTACATCTCCTTCTATTCCCCGAAAAGCTTTCATTCCTTCAAAAATGGATTGCCCATAGTTTAGGGCCATCAGGCTAGGATAAAAAGGAAGGGGCCCATAGGGGATGATTTCTGGATCTTGCCATGATCCTCCTTCAAAACGAGCTACCAACATGTGGTCACTGAAAACTCTTCCAAAGGGGACATTATCAAAGTCTACTTCTGGGAGGGAGGAGGTTTCTTTGCGGGTAGTACGAATACGACTGGTTATTACTGACATGATGTTTATGATTTGTTTGTAGGTGTGTAGGATTAACAGGCTTTACTCTTCTTCTTCAGAGAGGGCATTATAGAAGCTTCCTGAATAATCTCTTCCTTTATACTTTAGGATAAAAGAATAACGCTTATCCAACTCAAGCGGTTTTCTGCTGACACGAAAAATATACGTTTTAGGCTCATCATCTACTTTGGTGTCTGCAGAGTCATCCACTTTCCCTTTCACCCAAATCTTTTCTCCAAGAGAATTGAAGAGGTGTAATTCTACAAAGCCACCAAACGTAATTTCATAGTCTATTTGCACAAAGGATTCATGCACTTTGATTTTTGAAATGTGTAGCCTTGGATCCTTTTCGGAGGTGTAGCCACTAAGAAGTAGAAAGACGAGACCCAGGCTCGGAATTATAGCAAAAACTCTATTCATCACACTTGCTTTTCTGTAAATTAGCTAATAAGAAAATGCGTATCAAGACTCTTTGTTAGTAGTAAATACTTCTTGTACGCACCAGTGTAAAATTTGGTCGGTAGCACCGGTTCTGGCCTTGACGTAATTTTGGTTGATACGGTGGATATTCTCCCTGCGTTCCTTCTCTATTAAGAGCTCCCTGATTTGATGGGTTAAACTTGCCTGGTCTACTATTTCAAAGGCGCCTCCTATGTCTATGACCTCCTGAGCTTCTGGAAATTTATGGTGCTTAGGTCCAAAGAGAACGGGCTTTCCAAATACTACGGCCTCTAGAATGTTGTGCAGCCCTGTCCCCCATCCTCCACCTATATAGCAGACGTCTGCGTACTTATACAGCCTTGATAGCATCCCTATATTATCTATCCAGAGAATACGGTGTGCTTCCGTTAGAGATTCTATCTGAGCATGTGTGAGAGAAATACCAGGGTATTTGTCCATCCATTGCTGGATTCTACTGGGATGAATTTCATGGGGAGCCAAAATTATGCATACATCTTCTTCATGGGTGAGCTGCTGAAAGCTTTCCATGAGAAGTTGCTCTGCCTTAGGCCAGGTACTTCCACATACTATGCAACGCCTGCCCTTTACAAAGCGGGAAATCTCAGGGATCTCCTTAAATTTTTCATAGGTAGCATATACCCTATCAAAGCGGGTATCAGCACTTTCTATTACCTGTGGATGCCCACTGTGCTCTCTGATGAGTTGGGCTGTTTGTAGATCTTGCGTGAAAATAGCAGTAAAGTATCTTAGGGTTTGCTGGTAAATACCTGACAGAGTACCCTTGAAATAGGGGCTGCTAGGTCGCATTCTTGCAGAAATAAGGAGAAGGGGGATATGCTGTTTATGTATGGCTTGTAAGTAGTAATGCCATAGCTCATACTTCACAAAGACTACTAATTCTGGAGAAAGAATGTCTACAAATGTGGAAGCATTCTGCTTCGTATCTAAGGGTAGGTAGCAGACATACTCTGCTCCTTTATAGCCTTTTCTAATTTCATAGCCGGAAGGGGAGAAGAATGAAAGGAGAAGTGCCTTATCAGGATAAGCTTCTTTAAGAGCTTCTATGAGATTCCTTCCCATTTCAAACTCACCCAGGGAAGCACAATGAAACCATATCCAATGGTCAGATGCTGAGGTAACTTCCCTTAACTTACTTTCCCAGCCCACTCTCCCTGCTATCCATTTTTGCGCTTTGGGTAAGAATAGAGAAGAAAGTCTGATCATTAATGCATATGAGAATACCCCAAGTCTATATAAGAACAGCTGCATGCTCAATAATAGTAAACTTTATTGGGGGCTCTTTTATAGAATAGTAGATTCCAGCTAAGAAAAACTCCCAAAGCACTGTCCGTAACTTCTCCACCAGTAATTTCTCCTGTGTCATAGTTGATGCCGCGCTGGTTAGTAGACTGATATATGGCGTAGGAAATACCCATACTTAGGTTGATAAAGCCTGTTTTACTATACAGCTGATATCCTATCCTTCCTTTGAGTCCCCAGCCCTGGGTAAGCCTATCAAATCCTCTTTTACTATTTCCGGCTAAGGCTGAGACAGATTCTCCCTGAAGATTAAAGCGTAATTTATGTTGGAGGAAAGAGGGACCCGCTTGAATAAATATACCGGAATTAGGCGTGTGTGAAGGGATTACAGGTAAGACTACTCCCCCTAAAACGGAGGCATAAAAGCCATCCAGGTTGATAGCTACATCACTTAGGGTACCGGCATCATTAATGATAAGCCCAGCAGAAGTTCTTAGGGGGGCCAGTATACCTTCTTCAATGATATTATTCCCAAATAAATAGCCTCCTTCCACTGAAAAGACCAGTCGGTTTGGAAACTGTAATCCTGCTTCTAGCGCTATGCTGTGGCTTGTCCCATACCTTTCTGCCCATTCCTGCCCAGGAATGACCATGGCATAGCCAATTCTCATAACCCCCATTCTGATGCTAGAATCCTGGAGACTTACCTGTGCATGCTGGACCTTGGGAAAAGCCAGCATGATGAAGAGGGATAATATCAATGTGCGCACATGCATAAGACGAAAGTAAGAGCTATCAAAAAATACACTGAAAGTAAAGGCAGATAACCAATATATTAGAAAACGTCAGGTATCTAATGAGTTAAAACGTGCTAATAGAACAGGATGTGTGGCTGTTGGAAGACTTTCCTTAAAGGTCTGAATATTAATTGATACTTTTGGCCTGTATTTCTAAAAAGCTGAACATTTTGTTCAATATTTCCTGTTTATATTGCTGGTCTAATTGCTTTTGTAAACTTAACGTCCAATAAAACAGAACTCAGATGAATATTAGAATGGTTGATACTATTTCTCAGTATCAGGCAATTCAGCGAGAAGTAGATGAGGCAGTACAAGAAGTAATTGCCTCAGGTATATATATAAATGGTCCCGTAGTAGGAGAATTTAAGAAAAGTTTGGCTGACTACCTGGGAGTAAAGCATGTAATTCCCTGTGCCAATGGAACTGATGCTCTTCAGATAGCCTTAATGGCTTTAGGGCTACAGCCGGGAGATGAGGTCATTACGCCTAGTTTTACCTATGTGGCTACCGTAGAGGTTATTGCCTTACTACAGCTAAAACCCATTTTTGTAGATGTAGACCCCCAATCTTTTAATATAGATATTACGCAGATTCCCGGTCTTATTACAGATAGAACTAAGGCTATTATTCCTGTCCATCTATTTGGACAGGCTGCGAATATGGATGAAGTCATGAAGCTAGCTTCTGATCATAATTTGTACGTGGTAGAAGATAATGCCCAGGCCATAGGGGCTGCCTACAAATCTTCAGATGGGAAAGTACAAAAAACAGGGACCATAGGAGACATTGGGTGTACCTCTTTCTATCCAAGTAAAAATTTGGGGGCATTTGGAGACGGAGGAGCTATTTACACCAATAATGATGACTTAGCAGAGAAGCTTCAGGTAATCTGTAACCACGGGTGCAAGGTCCGCTATTACCATGATTCCATAGGGGTAAATAGCAGGTTAGATGCTGTCCAAGCTGCTATTCTAAATGTGAAGCTGAAGCATCTGGACAGATATAATGGCTCCCGGAATGAGGCAGCAGATATGTATGACCGTCTGCTGGCTGATGTGGATGAAGTAGTTACCCCATGGAGAGCGCCATGGTCAGACCATGTTTTCCACCAGTATACCTTGAGAATAAAAGAAGGGAGAGCTAAAAGAGATGAGGTGAAAGCCTCCTTTGACCAAAAAAAGGTGCCTGCTATGATATACTATCCGGTACCTCTGCATCAGCAGAAGGCATATGCACATTACTGGGACGGCACACCAACTCTGCCAGTTTCTGAAAAACTATCAGAAGAAGTATTAAGTCTTCCTATGCATTCAGAACTAACTAATGAACAAATACAGGTAGTAGTAGATACCCTAAAGTCCTGTTTTTAGGTAAGAATATACATCCCTGCTTTTCTGTACTTTTCCTGTTCCGTCTGAAAGAGTGTGGGTAAACCTACTCTCCCTCTGGTAAGGCGTATCCTGTTGTTATGAGAAAAGAAAGTCCTTTCCATTAGGGAGTCTTAATGACTTTTTAGGGACTTAAACTTTGTCGTGTTAAATGTAAAATCCTTTAAAAACTTAACTCATGAAAGTAGCTGTAATCGGAACGGGCTATGTAGGATTAGTAAGTGGGACCTGCTTTGCGGAGGCTGGGAATGATGTGTTGTGTGTGGACAACAATCAGGCTAAGCTGGAGAAATTGCGCAAGGGGGAGGTACCTATCTACGAACCAGGCCTGGAGACCTTGTTTCAAAGAAATACCAAAGAAGGGAGGCTGAACTTCACAGACTCCCTATCAGATGCTGTGAAGCATGCAGAGGTCATCTTTTTGGCCTTGCCTACTCCACCTATGGAAGATGGCTCTGCGGATTTGAAGTATGTGCTGGGGGTAGCCCATGAAATTGGGGAGCTTTTGGAAGACTACCGAGTGGTGGTGAATAAGAGTACCGTTCCTGTAGGAACAGCAGATAAGGTACGTGAAGCTATATCCATGCATACAGAGCGGGAGTTTGATGTAGTCTCTAATCCTGAGTTTCTTCGTGAGGGCTATGCGGTTCAGGACTTCATGAAGCCTGAGCGGATTGTGATTGGGTCTGGTTCAGAAAGAGCTACTGAGGTGATGAGAAGGCTGTATAAGCCCTTTGTGATGTCAGGGAATCCGGTGTTGATGATGGATGAGCGCAGTGCTGAAGTAACTAAGTATGCTGCCAACTCCTTTTTGGCTGCCAAGATCTCCTTCATGAATGAGATAGCCAATTTATGTGAGAAAGTAGGAGCAGATGTAGATAATGTGAGAAGAGGGATGGGAACGGATTCCAGAATAGGGAAGAGATTCCTGTTCCCAGGAGTAGGATATGGGGGATCCTGTTTCCCCAAGGATGTATCCGCTCTGCACAAGACAGCTGCTGAGTATGGATATGATTTCCGTATCCTGGACTCTGTGATGGGGGTAAATGAGGATCAGAAGAAGGTACTGACTCAGAAAGTGGTAGAGAGATTTGGAGAAGACCTGAGTGGAAAGAAGTTTGCCATGTGGGGACTGGCTTTCAAGCCTAACACAGATGACATCCGTGAGGCTCCTTCCTTAGTGATCATCAGAGAGCTTCAGGAAAAGGGAGCAGAGATCGTGGCTTATGATCCAGAGGCTATGCCATCAGTTCAGGCATACACAGATCTGAAGCTTACCTACTCAGAGAGTTCCTATGAAGCACTGGATGGAGCAGATGCGCTGTTGATTGTAACAGAATGGGGAGAGTTCAGGACGCCTGACTTTGCCAGAATCAAGGCTAGCCTGGCTCAGCCAGTAATCTTTGATGGGAGAAATGTCTATGACAGAGAGACCCTGGAAGATCATGGCTTTGAGTACCTCTCCATTGGTCGTCAGCCTATCAAAAGTGCTGAGACTATGGCAGCGGAGTAAGACGTTATCAAAGCAAGCGAGCGGGTAAGCGACTTACTTAATCAAGTGCTATCAGCGCGCTGAATATATCAAACAAGCCCCCTTAGGATGAAAGAGTCACCCTAAGGGGCATGTTCAAAACCTATGGGAAGAAAACCAAAAGTACTAATCACCGGAGGAGCCGGATTCCTGGGCTCCCATTTGTCTGATCGCTTCCTCAAGGAAGGCTATGAGGTTGTGGTCATGGATAACTTGATCACCGGCAACCTTGCCAATATCGAGCACCTCTTTGGACATGATGACTTCACCTATGTGAAGCATGATGTAACGGAGTTTAACTATGTCAAGGGGCCTTTGGATTACATCCTCCACTTTGCCTCTCCGGCCTCCCCCATTGATTACTTAAAGCTTCCCATCCAGACCTTGAAGGTAGGAGCCATGGGAACCCATAAGATCCTGGGACTGGCCAAAGAAAAGGGGGCCAGGATGCTGATAGCCTCCACCTCAGAAGTCTATGGAGATCCCCTGATCCACCCACAGAAGGAGAGCTACTGGGGAAATGTAAACCCCATAGGCTACAGAGGGGTGTATGATGAGGCCAAAAGATACATGGAAGCCATTACCATGGCCTACCACAGGGTACATGGGGTAGAAACCAGAATCCTCAGGATCTTTAACACCTATGGTCCCAGAATGCGCTTGAATGATGGAAGAGTACTTCCTGCCTTCATGTCTCAGGCCTTAAGAGGAGAGGACATCACCGTATTTGGAGATGGCAGCCAGACCAGGAGCTTCTGCTATGTGGATGACTTGGTAGAAGGCATCTACCGCTTACTGCTATCAGAAGAAGTAATGCCTGTGAACATAGG
>JBCCLI010000290.1:0-8402 GCA_039026975.1 Bacteroidota bacterium
GATAATCTGCCCTGTGGCAGTGGTTAATAGTAACATTGACGTAGGAGAAGAAGGAGATATCCCAACCCTATGTGATAGTGAGTTTATCATCTCCGTGAATAGTACGGATTTTGAGGACTTGAGAAGTTCCTCTGGCTTCAGCACAGAATTTGTAGACCTGGCAGCTCCCGGCAGCTCTATTCTCACCACGAGTGGGAATAGTTCTTACAGAAGAGTTTCAGGCACCTCTTTTTCTACTCCCTTTGTGAGTGGATTAGCCTCTCTCCTGGCAGCCGGTGCCTGTCCTTCCTGGATGGTGATGTACAAAAATAATCCCGCTTTAGGAGCCAGTATGCTCAAAGAATGGATTTTAGCAGGGGTAGATACTCTACCTGTGCTCCAAGGATTTACTAGTAGTGGAGGAAGGGTAAATGCCAACAATAGTATGGCATTATTAGATGATTTTTGTGCTAATCTTGCTGGGTGCGCACCTCCTTTTGAGGCTGTGGTTTCTAGCCTGAAGGATACTTCAGTCATCATAAGCTGGGATGCCTTAGTGTCAACTGAAAGCTTTATCGTAGAATATGGAGCAGGAGAGACCTTGTCTACTTCAGTGAGCCTGACTGATAATAGTATCAACATTGGGGAGCTGGACCCTTGTACCCAATATTCTTTCAGGCTTGCGAGCATATGTGGTACGGATACTAGCCAGTGGGGGCCTACTATGCCCTTTACCACAGAAGGATGCTGTTCTCCTCCGGAAGAAGTAGCGGTCATATCAGTAGAGGAGAACTCCCTTTCGCTAGGATGGAGAGCTGAGTTTGGGGCAGAAGGTTACAGCCTTAGGTATAGAATTCAGGAAGCCACAAATAGTAGTTGGCAGACGCTGTCTACCCCTGATACGATGGCTAGCATCCAAGGACTGGAGAATTGTATGGCATATGAATTACAGCTGGCTACCCTCTGCGATACTGGTCTGAGTACATATGGACCAGTCTTTGCGGCCCAAACCAGTGGCTGTAGCTTTTGTGAAGACCAACCCTATTGTGAATTCAGTGGGCAAAATAGTACCCAGGATTGGATAGGGAGAATTTCCATAGATACCTTCACCAATGTTAGTGAGAATAATAATGGCTATGGAAACTTTACCACTATGATGTCTATCCCCTTGGTAGCTGGTGAGAAATATCCTTTTATTCTCCAGCCTGATTTCTCTGGAGTGAGATTTGATGAGAGATGGTTTGTATGGCTGGATTTAAATCAGGACGGCCTATTTGAGGGAGAAAATGAATTACTTTTCCAAAATCCAGTTCCCCTATCAGCTACTATTCAGGATACCTTCCAAATTCCTCAGCAGATCATCCCTGGAATTACTCGACTTAGGGTGGTTATGCGCTTTGATGAATCTCTTACTACCTGTGGTAGCTTCCGTTTTGGAGAAGTGGAGGATTACTGTGTAGATCTACAGTTTACTACCTCTAATCAGTCTCAGCTAGCAGCCTCAGCCTTTGACATATTCCCTAACCCTACGCAAGGGAAGCTAAGCATCCGCTCTCTCTATCCCTTAGTAAGGGCTACTGTGATGGATATACAAGGGAGAGAATTACTGGAAAAAGATTATTCTAAAGAGGTAGAGACAGAAGTGGATATTTCTATGCTTCCAGCTGGCTATTACTTCCTTTCTCTCACCACTTCTGAGGGGGTAGGCGTTAAGAAGATCGCCTTGCAGAAATAGGGCGTATTTATGCGTAGATTTCCCCTGAGCTAATATGTTGGCGAGACCTGTTAGTCATTGTCCTAAGTTTAACTCTCGGGGATAATTGACCTTTGGACTCCCTGACTGTTAGTAATGATTACTTGTTGAATGATTGGAGAAATGAGTAAGGCCCTGGAAGACTGAGATAAATAGCCGGAACCATAAGAGAATTCATGGTATCTAATGCTTCCATCCTGGTATTGAACTTCTGCACTTACATCCATGGGCTCAGGGGTAAATACTTGACACTCTTTAGTAGATTCTCCAGAAATAAACTTTCTCAACGTATCATTATTTCGTCCTAGTAAGAAGGTGAGCTTGTTGTTCGCGATTAACTGCACAAGTGCTCTTGTGTCCCCCTCTACATGAAAGCCTGAGACGCCAGAGGTAATCAGGTCAAATTCTCCCTTCTCTTTTCCCAGTAATACAAGTCCTTTATGGGCATCATTTCTCCCAATAGATACATTTGTAGTGTAATCATTACCATGGGCAATCACATCCATCCAGCCATCCAGGTTGATATCTTCTGCTACTAACCCGTTTATGGGAGAGAATTGGCATTCAAAGGGTAAGGCTTGTATACTAAAGTTTCCATCTCCCTCATTAAGGAGTAGGCTAGAGGTAAAGGTGTAAGCCTTCTTAACGTATGCCTCTTTTCGCTCAACAGGCAATAATATGTCTTCAAATTCTGCCTCAGAATAGGATTTGTAGGTTAGGAAACGCCTTTTCATTCCTACAATTTGCTTATTGATGGCATCTCTAGGATGAGCTATATGTAGGTCCTGACCAATGTAATAGGCCATGATAGGATCATCCGTTTTATTTTTATCATAGTCTTTTGTGAAAATATGGAGAGGAGTCTTTTCGGACACATGGTATGGGTTATTTAATCCATGATTACCTGCCACATAGTCCATATCCCCGTCTTTATCTATATCCAAGCTTATTAAGCTATTCCACCAACCTGCTGTTTGTTGAAATGCGTCTACCTCCTTCAAGCTGAGCTTTCCATTTTCATTATGAAATAGGGTGATAGGCATCCATTCTCCTACTACTAGTAAGTCTAACCATTGATCATTATCTACGTCAGTCCAAATAGCTGACTTTACCAGCCCCAGGGCTTCATTGCCTACTAGTAGTTCTTGTGTTACATCTGTGAATGTTCCTTTTTCATTTCTCAGGAGATAGCTATTTAGGGGTTTAGGATAAGCGCTTATATCTGTCCCTCCCCCAATAAACAGATCTAAATCACCATCTCTATCAAAATCTGTTGCTACCACACAGCTTCCACTGGTAGGTAGAGAAGGAAGTGCATCAGGAGCATATGTAAAATTACCTTTGCCATCATTTAGGAGTATTCTATCCTTGTACCATTCAGATCCATCTGGATATTCAGTTCCTCCTCCCACAACATATAGATCTTGGTCCTCGTCACCATCAACATCAAGAAATAGTACCCCCATTTCTTCTATTTGAGGGGGTAAGGCGAGCGTAGCCTGTTCAAAATTACCTGATGATGTTTGAAGAAATAATCCCCCGGAGGAACCTGTAGATCCTCCAATATAAAAGTCCGCTAACCCATCTCCATTCACATCAGCTACTGCTATCCCGGGTCCTTCATGTGAGCCTTGATGTGGGAGTAGTGGGCTATATCTAAAGTCCCGATAATAGTCTTGCTCTTTATGAAAAAATAGAGGCGTATCAGATTCAGCGGTCAACCTTAGAAGTCGAGCATCAGAGTCTTCGAGTGATACAGCCGGCGTATTTTGTTGATAGGTCAGCTTGATCCGTTGGTTAGCAGAAATATCCTTCCTCATGTCAGTAGATCCATCTGGCCAAACTATCTTAAGACTATCAACCTTTATTTGCGGGCCAAGTCCAAAATGAACTAGATGTTCCATTGAAGATTGAAATCCCCTAAATGGAACGTGCGTATGTATTTGGCTAGTTTCTCCTGCCCAGATACTGATGACAGCCCCTATCGCATTTAGGTTATTCTTAGATCCTTCCAGCCTTATTTGAAGATAATGTGTTTGTTGATTCTCATTGGAGAGATTCTCATAGAGAAAGATCTCATCATTTATATTATTGATAACCAAGTCAAGGTCTCCATCATTATCTAAGTCCCCATAGGCTGCCCCATTGGAAACAGAAGGTTGATGAAAACCCCATTTCTGGGTCACCTTCTCAAACTTTACGCCTCCTTTGTTGTGGTAGACGTAGTTAGGGAGCTTTATTTCTTCTACCTCTCCTAATCTTTCTTTTTGCTTTTCGTAGATAGCTTCTTTAGTCCCAAAGACTTCAGAGGATTCTAGATCATTAATGTAATCTAAGTCAATAACATTTTTAGGAAACCCATTTGTAATGAAAACATCCTTTAATCCATCATTATCCAAATCAATTATCAAGGGTGCCCAGCTCCAATGGGTATCATGAATTCCTGCCATTTGACCTACCTCACTGTAGTTCCCATTACCCATATTCAATTGAAGGGTATTTCTGACAAATTGGGGTTGGTAACCAAGTCTTTCTGTAGACATCTGGTATTTATCAAAGTCCCCGCTGGTCATCATTTTTTTTAAGCTCTCATTATCTTCAGGAAGCATATCTAATACCAGGATGTCTTCTAATCCATTATTGGTGATATCAGCTATGTCCATCCCCATAGCATTATATGACTGGTGGCTCACGTAGTCAGTGATCTGGTTTTTAAATGTGCCGTCTTGTTGATTTATCCATAATAAATCATTCGTGATAAAATCATTTGCAGCATAAATATCCAACCAGCCATCTTGATTAAAATCTCTTACAGCTATGCCTAACCCGTACCCTTCAGTTAAAATCCCTGCTGCCCTGGTAACATTGGTAAATTGAGGGACTCCATTCTGATCTACACCTTCATTCCTGTAAAGCTTATCATTACTTTTTCCTGAACCATCTATTTTTTTAGGTCTTAGGGTGTTATGGAAGAATCCTTCTGTGGCATTCGTTAGGCAATAGGCATCCAGGTCTCCATCCAGGTCATAATCAAAAAAAACTGTATGCGTGGTAAGGGAGCTATCAGCTAGTCCAGCTTCATCAGCTACTTCTGTAAATGTGGGAATTCCATCCTCTATTCCATCATTTACATACAAAAGATTGGTTCTTCCAGCCCCGGACCTAACTACAGAACAACTAAGGTAAATATCATTTAATCCATCTCCGTTAAGGTCCAGAATGGATACACCTGTAACCCAGTGGGTAGTTAGGATTCCCGCTTCTTTTGTCAGATCCTTGAAATGTAGCCCCCCCTGATTCAGATACAGGCGGCTTTCCACCATATTTCCGGCCAGAAAAACGTCAACCAGCCCATCGTTATTTAAATCTCCTATTCCTACCCCTGCACCATTGTACATATTGGTATTATCTAACAGATTTAAGGTATCACTTTCGGTAATGGTATTTGAAAAAGATATGCCCGAATGGGAGGAGTCAATCTTGTTAAAAAGAATGGGAGGAGAGGGTTGGCATGCCACGAGCATACTTAACACACAGATAATTAGTATATGCCTATCTTTCATCTTCTTTGCTGCATTAAGCCTAATTATACCAGCTTTTAAATGAGAATCCCACGATTAAATTAATAAAGGATCATCCGCTAATATACTTTTTCCAAAAGAGACTTATTTATCCCCACTCCATGGTAAATTAGAGCCTTTTTTGTGATAATACTCCTACAAAATTATCAGGCGGATATGACTAAATAGTCTTACAGATTCATATGTAAAAGAAGCCTACATCATCTCCAATATTTGGGCAGAGATTAATATTTCATAGTACAGATATCTGATAATCTCCTCTATTTCATCAGTTTGTACTACCTAATAAACCAAACTTATATGAATCTGAAACGATTTTTAATGTTTCTGATCACCTCCCTTATATTTATGGAGGCTATGGTAGCTCAAAGTATAAGCGGAAGCATTGTATCAGAAGCAGATGGCTTACCCCTAGGCAACGCTAGAGTCCTTATAAAAGGAACGGCTACAGGGGTAATCGCTGACCAAGATGGAAAATTCTCCATCCAAGCTCAACCTACAGATGTTCTTCAAGTATCTTATTTAGGATACGAAACCCTAGAAGTAACAGTAGGTAATCAAACGACTCTTACCATTACCATGATCTTGAGTGATCGTAGCCTTGATGAGGTAATAGTGGTAGGGTATGGAACACAAGGAAGGGCCAAAGTTACAGGTGCTATCAGTTCAGTAGATGGAGAAACCCTGGCTGAATTACCCGTAGTAAGTGTAGATCAGGCCTTACAAGGACGTGCAGCTGGTGTCTATGTGGCTAATACGGGTTCTCCGGGACAAGGTGCCACAGTGAGGATTCGAGGAGTAGGTACGGTAGGGAATAATAATCCCCTGTATGTAATAGACGGAGTACCTGCAGGCGGCCTAAATGAAATCAATCCTAATGACATTGAATCTGTAGAGGTACTTAAAGATGCCTCAGCCGCTGCCATTTATGGGTCCAGGGCTGCCAATGGAGTTGTATTGGTTACTACTAAAAAAGGAAAGGTAGGAAGACCCGTAGTAAGCTTTGACGGGTACTTTGGTGTTCAGAATGTCTGGAGAACACTGGACCTACTTGAGAGTGATGACTACATTACCTACGCTACTGAAATCCAACAAAATGCAGATCCAGCTCTCCCTCCACCTTCTCGTTTTACAGATCCTGCCTTTGGGTCTTATCGCACGGAAACTGACTGGCAGGATGAGGTATTCAGGTCTGCCCTGATTCAAGAGTATAACCTTGCTATTTCAGGTGGCGCCCCTAATGCTACGTACAGAGTTAGTGGAGGCTATTTAAACCAGGAAGGAACTATTGTAGGAACAGACTATGAAAGGTATACCTTCCGTATCAATTCCGACTTTAAGGTACATGATAGAGTAAGAATAGGTCAGACATTGACCTTGGCATATGGCACCCGTAATAATGAAAGAAACGGGGGAACTAACCGCTCTATCCTGGAGCATGCCATCAAATCTGCCCCTTATCAGCCCATATTTGATCCAGCAAATCTAGGAGGGTTTAAAGGGCCTGACCAGGCAGATAATAATGATGCGGAAAATCCCATCCGTCTTCAATCTCTTGGAATAGCGAGTGATGAGGTCTTAAAGCTACTGGGTACAGCTTATGCTGAAGTAGATATTTTGGAGGGGCTCACGTTCAAGACCTTAGTAGGACTTGATATGGCCTACACTACTAATATCAGCTTTAACCCTGCCTTCAGAGATGGAGAGTTTCATGATCGTCCTGTGGCTGAGGTGAATGAAGCCAGAAGAAGCTTCATTTCTCCTCTGTTCACTAACTCACTGAACTACACTAAATCTTTTGGTAGCCATAACTTGGACCTTTTGGGGGTTATTGAGTACCAAAGTTTTGATAATTCATTTGTGCTAGGAGCAGGAGAAAATGCCCTATCTAATGAAATACGTTCTTTGCGAGGAGTCTCAGCAGATAACGTAGATGGGTTGATTCTTGACTGGGCACTGATTTCTTACATCGGTAGATTAAACTATGATTATGCCGGGAAATATATTTTATCAGCCACTATTCGTCGTGATGGTTCCTCTCGCTTTGGTCCGGCTAATAAGTGGGGTGTATTTCCTTCCTTCTCTGTAGGATGGAATGTGGCACGTGAAGGATTCATGGATAATGTGGAACAGATTTCTACTTTAAAGTTTAGGGGAAGCTGGGGACAAACAGGTAACCAGAGTATAGGAGAATATGGATTCTTAGCTACAGTAAACCAAAACTTTAACTATAACTTCAACGGCAACCTACAAGGGGCTGCTACTATTTCAGCACTCGCAAACGAAAATCTTCAGTGGGAAACTACCACTATTACTAATATTGGTCTTGACTTTGGCCTCTTTAATGATGCCTTACAGGGTAGCATTGAATACTACATCAATGAAACGGAAGACATTCTCGTAAATATACCGCTTCCTATCTCGTTGGGATTTGATGGCTCTCCGCGTGTTAATGCAGGGATAGCTGAAACAAGTGGTATGGACTTTGCCTTGAACTACAATCAGCTAGCAGGTGACTTCCAGTGGAGTGTGGGCGCTAATATGGGTCTCATCATTAATAATGAAGTGACAGACCTAGGCCAAGGACAGCCCATCAATGGACCTACCTTTGAAAGTGATGCCGTTACCCGTACAGAAGTAGGAGAATCTATTTTCTCTTTCTGGGGATGGAAGACTGACGGTATTTTCCAGACACAAGAAGAGATAAATAATCATGCCACCCAAAGTAATGCATCTCCAGGTGATATACGGTTTGTAGATGTAGCTGGTCCTGCTGATGAAAACGGAAATCCAACTGGACCTGATGGGGTGATTGATGCGAATGATAGAACCTTCCTGGGATCCCCTATTCCAGATTTTACTTACGGCATCAATGGGAATATCTATTATAAGGACTTTGATCTAACCTTATTCCTTCAGGGTGTGCAAGGAAATCTTATTTACAATACCACCCGCTATGACCTGGAAGGAATGACGCGTGTATTTAACGCTGGGACAGAAGTGCTAAACCGCTGGACAGGACCGGGTACCTCTAATGAGATCCCAAGAGGGGTTTCAGGTGATCCCAATAGAAATACACGTATGTCTGA
>JBCCLI010000291.1:0-8382 GCA_039026975.1 Bacteroidota bacterium
GATGAGAATGCTCAGATAGAATCTGCTTACTTCTTTTCTAAATTAGAGATCTTCTAAACGTACAGACCTCAATACACAATCCTACTACAAGCCACGATCATCCGTGGCTTTATTTTTTAAGAAAAGGGGAAACTTTTGTATCTTCTGTGAGGTAATAGAGAACTCAGTGGCTAGAATTTAGAAAATTGATTTAAATCTATTTGATGCAAAAAATAACAACAGAGGAATCACAAAAAGCTCAAATAAGATCTTTACTTGTCAAAGGAGAAATAGCCTCAGCACTAGATTATCTCCAAGATGTAGTACCTCCAAAATCTGAGTTAGGAGATAGAATCTTATCAGTCCAAGGTCAATTTAATGACTTATACTCCAAGGAAATAACTGGTAGCCTCCCGAAGGAGTTAGTTGATAGAGAAAGATCGAAAATCATCGAAGTAATTTTGACTATAATCTCCGAACTACCTTCCAAAGAAGTTCTATTATCGCCCCAAAATGGATTTTGGGGTAGACTAAAATACCTATTCAACTTCTAATGGATCCTGATTCCCAGTTACTTACCGTTCAAAAGGAGACCAAGGAGCTTATTAAAGAAAATAAATTATCTGAGGCACTTGACAAGTTATCAAACCTCTGACTTCTTCCACTTTTGACGATATTATTTTGCTCTCGGCAAAGCTTATTCGTGTACAGGACGCCTTACAGAGAGGACTATTGACATTTTCTGATGCAGAAAGAGAAATTGCCCAAATAGAGCATGGACTCATTTATTTTGTTAATAAGCTTGGAATAAATGAGCTAAAACCTTGAGATAATTCTATTTGCCTCTCATAATATTTCAATAGAATATGCTTCTACCCAAAGCTTACTTTATTTTTTAGTACATTTCCCTAATCAATTTAGCTTTCCTATGTTTTTTAGCTAATAGTTTGTACTTTCAGCATATAAACACAACTGTACCTAATCAAGCATACTCCTAACTCATGCCTGTCTATTCCATCATAGACATAGAGACCACAGGTGGAGATCCAAAAAGAGATCGAATAACTGAAATAGCTATCCTCAAATTTGATGGAGAGCAGCTTATTGATCGGTTTGAGTCGTTAATTAACCCATGTAGGCATATTCCTGAGGAAATCACTCGTGTAACCGGCATTACTAACGATATGGTGGCCCATGCCCCCCGATTTTATGAAATCGCTAAGCAAGTAGTACAGATCACAGAGGGGAGTATTTTTGTAGCGCATAACGTTCGCTTTGACTACAGCTTTATCCAGAAAGAATTTCGGCAGCTTGGCTATACCTTTTCCCGTAAACAGCTTTGTACGGTGAAACTAAGCAAAAAATTGATCCCTGGATTTCCCTCCTACAGCCTGGGTAAACTATGCAAGAAACTAGGGATCACCATTGAGAATAGACATAGGGCAGCTGGAGATGCCACGGCTACCCTCGTCCTATTTCAAAAACTGCTAACAGAAGCCCAAGAGGGCTTTGATGACACCCTTTCAGCTGAGCTGAAACTAGCTAAGCTTCCACCCCATCTTTCTCCAGAAGTATTTACAACCCTTCCTGAAGAAACCGGGGTATACTTCTTCCATGATAAAGACGGAAAAGTCATTTATACAGGCAAGAGTAATAATATCCGAAAAAGAATTATGCAGCACTTCCAGTCTGCCTATCTTACTAAAAGAAGTATCAGGATGCTGGAAAAGATTCATGACATAAGTTATGAGCTGACAGGGAGTGAAATAGTAGCCCTTTTAAAAGAAAATGAAGAAATAAAAGCCCTTCAGCCTACCTTTAACAGGGCACAGCGGAG
The DNA here is from genome assembly GCA_039026975.1 of Bacteroidota bacterium. Taxonomy (GTDB): domain Bacteria; phylum Bacteroidota; class Bacteroidia; order J057; family J057; genus JBCBKZ01. The sequence goes on from JBCCLI010000291.1 coordinate 1,817, forward strand.
GAAAGTATTTAAAGCAGGCGTATTTTCTGAGCTAAATGCTGAAGGATACATAGCGCTATATGCAGGAAAGCTGGAAGATCATGTAGTACTGCCAGTAGCTTACTTTCCTACAGTAGGACAGGCAGAAGCTTCCCTCCAAAGTAGGGTCAACAAACAAGAGCTATGTCCCAAACTCTGTAGCCTGGAGAAAGGAAATGGTAGGTGCTTCCACTTTCAGCTTCACCTATGTCATGGAGCATGTGTGAGTGAAGAGGAGCCAGAAGCTTATAATGAACGGGTAATGGAAGCTATCTCCCAAATGAACTACGGCAAAACTACCCACAGTAACTTTCTCATCATTACAGAAGGTAGAACCTACCAGGAAAGAAGCGTAGTCTGCGTGAAGGAAGGGGTATATCAGGGATATACCTACCTGGAGGAAGATATGCTAAGCCAGCCGCTTACAGAAATTCTAGAGAATATCCCCTACAAAGCAGAATGTCCAGATGTACACAGGATTATCCGCGCCTATGTCCGTAGACACCCCAAGGAGATTCATACATTTTAGCCGGAAAGCTGTAGGCTTAGGGATCTTCTTATACCCTGGCTTAAGATGGGTCAACCCTTAATCCTGGCTGCCCCTACCAGCAATCCCATACAGGCCCAAAAGGATGATAAGACTGAAAGCCTGTGTTGTACAGGGTCATTCAGGTTAGCCTACTAATAAGGAGAAAATAAACAGACTGTCTCTTCGAGAACCTCGGAGAACATTTTACCTTATAGGTATGCGCTTTACGAGTAGGCTTTTTTCCTCCTCCTATTCTCCTAAAAACATTCCTTATAATACCCATCTGCTACCTTTTTCGTAAGTTAGGGTACCAGAGACCGTACTATTCATGTAATCTGAAAAAGAAAATAGCCTTTTCGGTCATACTTATGCTTTCCCCTAACTTTTCAAGTAAACTTCAGATAATATTCCTACTTACTTTAGGATTTCTTCCCCTGATCCTACAAGCACAGGTGTATAATATTTCTTCCTACACCACCTCAGAGGGTCTCATCCAATCTCAGGTTAGGAGCATTGTGCAGGATAACCGAGGGTTCCTATGGTTTGGAACCCAGCGGGGTATTAGCAGATATGATGGGAAAAGCTTCCTCAATTTCGATAAGAAAAAAGGCCTGGAAAGCGATTTTATCGCCTGTATTTATGAGGATGTAGAGGGTCTGTTTTGGCTGGGGACTAACCAGGGGCTTTACCAATTTAATGGTAGAACTTTTACGAGCTGGGGTGGGAAAATAGACCAGCTGAGTAAGCAAATTCTTTCTATCACCCAGAGTGCTGACAGCCTCATATGGATAGGAACGCAAGATCAAGGCCTCATCATCATAGACCCCAACAAAGATTCTGTTCTGCTAAATCATCCTGCCATCAATGGACTTTCCGCAAAATTGTCAGTCCAAGCATTATATACCTCCTCTGATGATCAAATATGGATAGGAACGGATCAAGGGGTGTTCCTGTATGATGGAACATCTATAAGTGGCTCTGCCTTACCCTTATCTATCAGCGTCTTTAACTTTTTAGAGGATAGCAGGGGAGATATGTGGATAGGAACGGAAAAAGGGGCCTTTCAAATAGGAAAGCGCATTCTCCAACAACTCACCCTGGCAGATGGACTCCCGAATGAAAAGGTCTACTGCGTATTAGAAGACCAGGATGGCCAAATCTGGATGGGTACTGGCCAGGGAGTGGTAAGGCTCAAAGGGGATGAATTAATCCCTTTTGAAAAAGAGGATTTTAGGTTAGCAGTAAGAATGCGTTCTGCCCTCACTGACCATGAGGGAAATATATGGTTTGGAACAGATGGAGGAGGGGTCATTAAAGTGACTAAAGGGGTTTTTGAAACCTATAATATGGCTGCAGGGATGAGCAGCAGCATTGCTAAGTCATTTCTGGAGGATGAAAAAGGGCGTATGTGGATCTCCACATTTGACCAGGGCATTAGCATTCTCCAGGATAGATCTTTTTCTTTCCTTAATGAACAGCAAGGCTTAGGGGGTAATGACATCAGCTATAGCCTGAAGGATAGTCAGGGAAACTTCTGGTTCTGCTTTTATGAGAATGGCCTAACGCGCTATCAGGATGAGGTGCTTACCCGCTTCCAACAACATAATGGACTTGTTAGTAACACTGTATACTGCCTGGCTGAAGCACCTAATGGAGATATGTGGGCAGGCACTAACCAGGGAATAAGCATCATAAATAAAGAAGGAATACAATCATTCCCGCTGAATGATTCCCTAATAGATAAAAGCGTATATGCCATCCTACATGATAGCAAAGGGAATAGTTGGATAGGTACACCCTTAGGGTTAACTGTACTTAGCGCAGAGGGAATTAGATCCTTTAAAGCACCAGATGAAATAGGAGCTACCATCATCACCATTTTGGAAGATGGTAAGGGGTGGATCTGGTTTGCCACAGCCAATGGGATCTACATCCAGCAGGAAGAAAAATTAGTACGGCTCGGTATTAGCGAGGCCTCCGGGGCCAACCGAGTAGTATCTATGGTTTTTGACGGGGAAGACTATCTATGGATAGGAACTTTTAATGGGGCTTACCGCCTAAAGTTAGTAGATTTTTATGGGCTAGACTACCAAGAGGGGCAAAAGGTAGGATTTGAACATTATACCGGCAAAGACGGCCTTCCCAACCTGGAGTGTAATGCAAATGCAGCATTTAGGGATAGTCAAGGGAACATATGGCTAGGTACCGTTGCCGGCGCTATCAAACAACCAGCGGGACTAGAAAGAGTAGAGAATACCCCAGCTCCCAGGGTATTCATTACAGCAGTAAGGAGTTCAGAGGTAGAAGACTGGGAAAAGGATAATTATGAGTTGGATACCCGCTCAGGCCTCCCCCTTTCTCCCTTGCTCCCCAGCGGAGAAGATCGAATAGACTTTGAGTTTATAGGCATCAGCTATAAAAGCTCTAAGCAAATAGAGTATAAGTATCGCTTAACAGGACTTGATGACTGGTCTAGACCTACCCGTCAAACCAGCGTGGCCTACACCAACCTGGATGCTGGTGAGTATGCCTTTGAAGTGGTAGCCAAAAAGGAATCTGAAAAGTGGAATTATGATAAGCCGGCTCGTTTTGAGTTCAATATTAAAAAACCCATTTATGCTACGGGATGGTTTAGAATACTCGCCTCCTTGGCGTTATTAGGCCTAGGGACCCTTATCTATCTGCAGGTTACATCTGACCGGAAAAGAAAGCGGGAAGAACAGCGTATTAAGGACAAAGCTGAAAAGCTACAACTGGAGCACCAAGCCCTATACGCTATGATGAATCCACACTTTACCTTTAATGCCCTACAGTCTATTCAGTACTTTATCCACAGACAGGATAAAGTCTCAGCTAATAAGTTCCTATCCAGTTTTGCTAAGCTGATCCGTAAAAATCTGGAAAGCACTAGGTCTGAATTTATTTCTCTGGCGGAAGAAGTAGATAGGCTGAACCTTTATCTTTCCCTGGAGAATATGCGTTTTCCAGAGAAATTTGACTACGAGGTTAAAGTAGACCCGTCTATAGATAAGCATGACACCTTGTTGCCCCCTATGATTCTCCAGCCGTTTGTAGAAAACTCTATAAAGCACGGCATTATGCCTCTTGAGGGAGGGGGAAAAGTAAAAGTGCATATTAAAGCTAAAGATGAGGACTACCTACTCATACACATCACTGATAATGGCATAGGGATAGAGCAAAGTAAACTGCAGAAAAAAGATCGCCCTAAGGATCACGTTTCCAGAGGAATGCAAATTACCATGGACCGCTTAGCCCTTTTCGGGAGAATAACCGCTAAGGAGCATGGTGTAGAAATAGGAGAAAAGGTAGCAGCAGATGGAAAGATTTTAGGTACTGAAGTTAAGCTTATGCTTCCCAGGCACTTGAGTATATAGGGGATAGATATTGAGTTCTCTAGTTTACTTTCACGTCCATTTCAGGTAAGCCCATACGAATTTCAGGCGCTGAGTTGTCTTCTGTTAGTGGTTATTTGGTCAGCAGCTATCAGTGTCTCCCCACTTTCCGCAAGAGTTTCTTTTGGTATTTCTCCTAGAATGAAATCCTATGGCCGCTTAGGGTGTCTATCACCCCCTAAAAATGACAGAGCCCCTACTGATGTAGGCGCCCTGCCACTTTTGATGAAGATAATACTACATAGTAATTTAGCTCACTGAGGCTAAATCCGTCTGGGTTGAAGAAAGTGTATTGTGTGAATTGGAAGGCAATACAAGTCCATCAAGCTTCAACTTCCGTAAGCTTTCCATAGCGTCCTTGAATGTAAAAGGTCTCTTGGCATGTCTGGTACCAGAAGCCGAGGCTTGTATGATTCCCTCCTCCCTGAGTGCCTGAATTTTTCCTTTGGCATATAGAAATAGGGATTCAAGCCGGGCTTCAGTAGAGGTATCGTCAAGCGTATCTTTTTCTAGTGGGAAAGGGAGTAGAAAGGGAAGGCAGCCAAAAAGGACTGATTGTCCCATTTTCCAATCTCCACAGAGGACAAGCCCATGCTTAGCTTGTACAATTCCTTCAAACACTTGCTTATAGTCTCCACCTACTAAAAGGTGCTGTACATACTGTTTCTTCCCCGCAGAAGGTCTTGACTCAGCCAGTAGCACTTTTTCTAGTAATCCCTCCTCCTGGTATGTTTTTAGCAATTGCTCATAGAGGTAGTCTTTCTCACGATTATGTATCCCGAAGAGTAGCTTTGCTGTTCCTACCTCATATCCTTTCTGCTTCCACGCTAGTCTTTCTTCCAGCACGGCATTTATCCCTGAAATACCACTTCCTGCTGCTATCATCAGTAGAGGCATCCGAAGTCTGTCCAGGAATAAAGCGTCAGGCTGGGGTGAGCTGTAAGGAGAGAAAGCACGGTTTTTCTCTGGCGCCCCGTACTTCCGCCTTTGGACAAATACAGTAGCTGTAGATGAATGAGGGTTAGCTAATAAGTCTGACAAGTATGCGTTGCAAACTCCTCTATACGTTCCTCCTCGACCAAAGCCTTCTTTAGGCGTAGTGTATGACACATCTGAAGCAAGGAGAATATTAATACGCTGGGGATTCCCTTTCTTATCTCTTTTAATAGAGGCAATGGTGTAGACTCTCCTACCTACAGCACCTTGCAAGGTGCAGAGTTCCTGAAGTGTTAGCAGTCCCGGAAACATAGCCAGCACATCTGTAACATGTGTATGCTTAAGATGCTTTCTGCAAGCATCAGGATGATGTAGGTGAAGGGCTAGCAGCTCTCTTAGCTTTTGGTACCCCTCAGCCCATTTAGGTGGTATTCCTGATAAGTCATTCAGCTTAGCTTCTAACGCTTGTAATAATGGAAGCTTAACAGGATTCAAGGAAACGTATTTAATAGCCTCCTCAGGATCATAAAAATTTCCCTCGTCTGACTCAAATCGTCCTTTCAGAAATACAGGTACACCTTCCTCTATCATTAAAGAAAGGATGAGTTTTTGTATGTTTTCTTGGCAGTTTTCTGGCATGACGCAAAGAACGTCCCCAGCAAATGGCATGGCAGGTAATCCAGCAGGAGAAAAGTGAACGTGGCTTACATCAAAGCCTACTTCACATACGGTCTTGTCTTCCCGCTGTATCTTGGAATGTAGCAAAACAGGAGCATGGATAGGTTTTTGGCCTGCTTCTCTCCTTCCTTCTTCCAAGTGTATTGGAATCATCATATCTATCCAATTAGATGTAACTTACTAATGAGTACAATTTAGAATAATTCTAAATAAATTAAAAAAGCTTTGGTAGATTTGTTGAAAATAGTTCATTTTCTTACCCATATTACTTTGAATATTTCGCCCTCTACCCAACCTTTTACGCTCAAAAAGGCAAATTCATTCGCTGATATTACTTTTTCCAATACGCTCTTACGACTTATCTATCACGCATTTAAAGAAGGGATTTGGCCTCCAAATACCCTGTTCTTCCAAATAACTGATGAAAAAGAGGGTATATATTTACTTCGAACTGAGTATGATGTCCTGGAAGTAATATATCTTAACTGCCTATTCCAAAATTATTCATTTTCATACACTTTTAACATCAAGGAAAAGTATATATCTATTTCAGACATAGACAGCTTTTTCCAACAGCTAGTTATTCCCTACCTACCTTCTCAAGACAGGCGCACTCTCGCTGCCTTCATTCAGAAGGTAAAAGACAGCATGAAGACAGAGGAGAAAATGCTTCATAATAGAATACTTTTTGGGAACACATTTAATCATGCTACTCATATTAATCTGTGGCATTGGATTACTACCCATCAGGAAAAGGTAGAAGATAGCTTTATCCTTATGCAATTCTCCTCTCTATTGGGAAATCCTACCCATCCCTTAACTAAATTGAGAAACGGATTTACTGAGGAAGAACTAATGGCCTTTTCGCCTGAGTACGGAGAAATAATTGACGTACCTGTTTTAGCCGTTTCTACCAGCCTCTGCACCGTATCTATGCAACATACAACGCTAGCAGTGAGAGAATGGTTCTCCCAGGCTTACCCACAGGTATA
>JBCCLI010000292.1:0-8379 GCA_039026975.1 Bacteroidota bacterium
TCATACAGATACGTCTCATACAGCTAGATCTCATACAGATACATCTTCAGAGTAGATAGCCTACAGTCGCTATCCACAAGCTGAAGTTGCCATGCTGTTACATCAATTGCTCAGCCCTTGTAGGTGCGGTGGGGGCTAGCACGTAAGCTCTTCAGATAAATGAGGGAAGGGAGGAGGAGGAATAAATTCTCCATGACGTATAGTTCTATTTTTCTGTATAGATGGGAGACTTTAGCATTCAAAAGAAGGAATATTTCTCAAGTTGACATGGGTAAAAGTGACTCGGGAGGCCAAGCTTAATTTCATTACCCCTTCAACTATTCTCACTTTACTTGTTCTCCTAATAAATAAAAGAAGCTGCCCCAAAAGCCATTTAAAATGACTTTTGGGGCAGCATTATTAGTGTTCCCTGTAAAAAGAAACTTATTCTGTTTCGTCGTACACATCCACATTAGGATGGGCTGCTACATCAAACTGGAATACGTTATCAGCAAAACCAGAATTAGGTTTGATGTTGGAGAACTCATAGGTAGTCTTTGTCTGACGACGATCTATGGTAACTGCTTTCTCCAGCAACTTACTTCTCTGCCCTATCCAAAGCATAGCTTGGTTATAATCCAAGGTATTATCCTTGAATACCAAATAGATCTTATCACAGTTTGTTCCATGAATTTTTTCAACTCCATCATACCTGGAAGTGGCACTGGTTTTATATAGAGAGAAAATCTCTTCTATGTTCATCCCCTCGTCAGGTTCATAGTCAGTAATCACTACCTCTTCATCATCTTTTAGGTATATCCATATCTTATCTCCATTGCAGTAGATCTGCTGATCTTCAAGGTCAATGACGTATTTATTAGATCGTTTCAGCTTAAAGTTCCCTGACTTTTGTACGCCTTGGCGCATGGTCTCTTTACTCATAGAGGGATTACTGATCCCATAGGTGAAATTCCCAGACAAGTCTTTTATAGACTCAAATTTGGATTCAAAATCATTCAATACTTTCTGTGCTCTACTGTCCTGCCAGTAAAAGCCCATCTGGAAGAAAGCTCCCAGCACCAGACCCAGACTTAGAATAATTCCGTATTTTTTCATATTACATCTTGTTTACCGATAATTTTCCAAAATTCGTTCCAATTCCGTTTCATCTGCAATCAGAACATCTCTGGCTTTGCTCCCAGAGTGAGGCCCAACTATATTCGCTCGTTCGAGTTGATCTATAATTCTACCTGCCCGGTTATAGCCAAGCTTCATTTTACGCTGAATTAAGGAAGCTGAGCCTATTTGGTACCTTACTATTAACCTAGCGGCCTCCTCAAAGTTCTTATCTCTCTCAAAATCATCATCATCCCCATCATCAAAATCATCCCCTTCCATAGGAGTCTCAGGAAGATGATAAGGTTGTGGATATCCCCGCTGATTAGCTATAAATTCTGTAACTCTTTCTACTTCAGGCGTATCTATGAATGCATTCTGTATACGAATTAGGTCACTACCAGTAGATAGTAGCAGGTCTCCCCGTCCAATTAACTGGTCAGCCCCGTTCGCATCCAGGATGGTTCGCGAGTCCACCTTGGAGATGACTCGGTAGGACATTCTCGCAGGAAAGTTGGCTTTGATGATACCTGTAATGATGTTAACAGACGGACGCTGAGTAGCTACTACCAGGTGAATCCCTACAGCTCTTGCTAACTGAGCAAGCCTGGCTATAGGCATTTCTACCTCTTTACCTGCAATCATCATCATATCTGCTAGCTCATCTATCACCAGGATGATATAAGGCATATACCTGTGCCCCTTTTTAGGGTTCAGCTTTCTCTCTACAAATTTTCTATTGTATTCATTCAGGTTACGCACCCTGGCCTGCTTCAGCCGGTCATAGCGCTCATCCATCTCTATACAGAGGCTCTTTAGTACCCTGACGGCATCTCTCACATCCGTTACTATGGGTTCCTCCAAGTCTGGCAGGGTAGCCAAAAAGTGATGAGCAATATTATGATACAGGCTCATCTCTACCTTTTTGGGGTCTATTAGAATGAACTTGACTTCAGAAGGATGCTTTTTATAGAGAAGAGAAGTAATGACTGTATTTAGTCCTACAGATTTTCCCTGACCCGTAGCACCAGCTATCAATAAGTGGGGCATCTTAGCTAAATCCCCAATAAAGACTTCGTTAGAAATGGTTCTTCCTATGGCTATGGGAAGGGCCGCCTTAGTAGTTTGAAATTTAACCGTCTGCAATACTCCTCTAAGAGAAACAATCTCTGCCTTGGAGTTAGGAACCTCAATGCCTATAGTTCCCTTTCCAGGAATAGGCGCAATGATACGAATTCCAAGGGCAGCCAAACTTAAGGCTATATCATCTTCCAAGTTCCTGATTTTAGAAATTCGAATACCAGGAACAGGTACTATCTCGTAAAGGGTAACGGTAGGACCTATGGTGGCTTTTATATTAGAAATTTCTATTCCATAGTTGGCGAGGGTATCTACAATTTTATTTTTATTGCTGACTACTTCTTCCCTACTAACTTCCCTATCACGCCCATACCCATGATCATCCAGTAGCTCCAAGCTAGGGGGAATAAAATCTGACAACTCCTTTGTTGGGTCATATTCCTCCCAGTTAATCACTTCCTCTATTTCTGCATTCTCCTGAGAATCTTCAGAAACAATTTTTTCTGCCTTACCATCTGTCCCTTTTACCAGTCCTATATTATCCTCGCCCAGGCGTTCAAACTCCTTCACAGTGGGTGGAGGGATATTAGCCCTTTCATCTTTGGTAGGATCAAGGATGGTAAACTCAGGTTCTGACTGGTCTTGTGTCTTAGCTACTGGCGTCTTTTTCAAGGGAGTAGGTCCTACCTCCAGGCTGATCTGTTGACCAGGCTCATTAGATTCTGTCGTAGGTTGGGTTGTTTGTACTTCTCCGTTATGAGTAGCAGGTGTTTTCTTAGGTTGTGGCGTGGCTCTATTTTTAGGGGTGGAGGCTTTATTCCCCATTTTCCCTGGAAGGGGTAGGGTCCAGTTTCCCGCCTGTGCATTCTTGAGTTTAGTAATAATTTCTGTAGCCCTCACTTCTGCTCTATACTTGAGAACCAAAAATATGATGATAATGAAAGTCAACAGAAAAGCAATGCCTACTACGCCTAGAATAGGTTGGAGGGTTTTAACAATCGTATATCCTACTCCCCCCCCGTAATTAAAACTTTTAGCCGTGGGTATTCCTCTATTTGTTAGGTCCAGAATAAACGACAGAAAGGTGGAGCCCCACAAAACAAAGAGGGTAACATATCCCAGAATTCTCCTTGCCTGGGGATAGAAATTATCTTCTAGTAGGACAAAGCCCAGAAAAGCACCATAGATGGGAATGACAAGCCCAAAGATGCCAAATCCTTTATAAATAAGAGTATTTGCTATGATGGCACCTAACTTTCCAAGAAGGTTCTTAACAGCTGTAGCAGGCTGATTACCAGATTCTACCAGGGATTGGTCTGCATTGCCACTATAGTAGTAGGATACACAGGCCACAAAGGAGAGGATACATATAAAGATTAATGTCCACCCCACGGCACGCCGCCATTGCTCTCGGGTTTCTTCATCATGACGGGCAGCAGATACCTGACCGAAGACCCATGAAAAAACGCCCTGAGGTTTCTTTTTGCCGGACTTTTTCCGACTACGTGATTTAGGTTTATTTGTCGCCACAGAAATTTCAGCTCCTTAACTAGCACTCAATGAAAAGATCCCTAACTACGTACTTCTCATAAGTGTAGGGGTGTGTTTTCTCTCTCCCGTTACTGCTTATTGTTCGGATAACTACCTAAATAGTTTTCCCTACGTAAAGGTATACATGATTTTGCATACTATAAAGTATGTCCGCTGCTTTCCCAAAAATCAGGGCTTTTTTACCACCTTATGTATGCTTACTCCTTCTGTAAACCGCATCACAAGCGTATATAGTCCTTGAGACCAACTAACAGTCGATATTTTTTGGTTATTCTGAATTAGTGGGGGTATTTCTAGTTGTTTACCAAGTACATCAAAGGCGAGAATCTCTGTAAGCTGCCCACTCTCAGGGGTCCACCTCAGCTGAATTTCTTCTCTAAACGGATTGGGGAAAACTTGTACACTTCCTTGAGCCAGGGTACTCTCCAGGGAAGTAGCTATAAAAGCTACTACGGAAGAAGGGGAAGAAGTACATCCTAGCGCCCTACTACGTGCTATAGCATAGTATTCTCCAGAATTCTCCAGGACAAAGGTAGAACCAGTACCTACTAAGCTGTCTTCCTGGTTATACCACTCATACTGAAGTTCCTCCTTGGGCGTTATTACCGCCAACAGGTTATCTCCATCAAAGCGTATCTGAGGAACCGCTACTTCTGTACTTTCAAGGAAGATGGAGGCTGAAGAAGTACGACATACAGAGGCATTTACCGCATCTACCCTATAAAATCCGCCTTCTGTTACCCAAACATCCGGTTGAAATCCTCTTAGAATCAATTCATCATTTTGATACCAAAGCAATGAGTCTTGACTTTCTGTCATCAGCAGTAGACTATCCCCTTCACAAAATAGGGTATCGCTCGCAAGCAAAGTAGGCACCTCAGGGGCAGCGTTTATGGTAATGGTCTCTGAGCAGCCAAACTGACTAACAGGATTCAGGATTTCTAACCTCACCCGTAAATCTCCATTAGTAACTTCAAATACTGGTTCCAGGGCAGGGATTTGGAAAAACACGTTTTCGGAAGAACTCCCACATGGAGCATCCCCGAAGGTGTCATTATCCCATACTTCTAGCTCCCATATGCCTGTATCCAGCACTATCTGAGGAAGGCCCATATCCAGAGGAAGATCATCTCCTTTATTCTCAAGTCTATTACTTTCGTTAGAAAAGACCAAGTCTCCGTTGGGGTCTTTTAATTTCCAGTACAGGTCAGCAGAGTTGAGTAAATCCGTGCAGTCTACTCCTAGTAAGGTAGCACCATTTAAGATGTAGCCAGTAGTATCCACGGAAGCTTCATAATTCAAGGTATACTGACCGGGCTCTACTAATGACAAGTCGGGAATACTCTCATTACTGGATTGAAATAGAGTGCCGGAAGGCCCCTCCAGGCTCCACCCTATACTTACCCCTGGTCCATCTGGAAGCTCAGCAATGGAATTCACCACTAGGTCTGCTGGAGCACAGGTACCCGCTAGCTGATACTCAAAGCAGTCTGTTTCCAGCTCGCAGGCGCCTACCCTAAAGGGAATTTCAAACACTCCGTCATTATCTCCTACCAATTCCAGGTTAGCTACTATCAGGACTTCCACAAGATATTCCCCAGGAATACTAGGCGTTCCAAAAAAGGAAACGCAACCCAGCGTATCCGGATCAGGATTATCTGGGGATACATCATACCTACAGTTTCCTCCTATATCACAAGCCCAGTCCATACCAGCAGGAAGGCCTACGACATCTTTAATGGTAAAAGAATTAAAGGGAATGGTGATATCAGAACCCGCTATTCGGGTGGTAGTATCTCGGGGTAGCTGGAAAGAAATGACATCTATGTAAGGCTGGCAAGCAGCAGCATCTGAGAGGGTATCTGGAAAAATCTCTCCATCTCCCGGCTGGGGTACACCCGGAATACATTGGGCTGAAAGGCTGAAAGAGAATAAAACGAAAATACCAGAAAGAATAATTCGGTTAAGCAAGGGTAATAACATGTGGATAAGAATTTGGATTGTGAGAATATAACTGGCTACTCCCTCTGCTTATTTTATTTGCGTAGTAAACGCTCTTTTAGTTTTTCAGCCTCATCCGGCGCACTTAAGCCTTTTACCAGCTTTTTGGCGAAGCCGGGGCCTTCATACACAAAGCCTGTGTAAACCTGTATGAGACCTGCGCCTGCCTCCATATGAGATCGGGCATCATCCTTATCCATAATGCCACCTACCCCTATGATTTTCATACGCCCTTCCGTCCGCTGGTTTATGTAATTAATCACTTCCTGAGACCGCATGGTTATAGGTTTTCCTGATAATCCCCCTTTCCCTATCTGAAGAATATAGTCCTTATTAGTCCTCAGCCCATCTCTCCTAATGGTAGTGTTAGTGGCTATGAGACCTGAAAGGGAAGTATTTTCTGCTACTTCTAAAATATCATCTATTTCATCATAGCTTAAATCAGGTGCTATTTTCAAAAGAAGGGGTTTAGGTTTTTCCTGTCTCTGGTTGAATTCCTGTAAGGTGGACAGAATTTCTGTTAGCGGCCCTTTTTCTTGTAATCTTCTAAGTCCGGGCGTATTAGGAGAACTCACATTGACCACGAAGTAATCTACATAGGGAAAGAGATGCTCAAAGCAAAACATATAGTCATTCACGGCTTTCTCATTAGGGGTATCCTTATTCTTCCCTATGTTAGCCCCTACTATTATATCTCCCTTATCGGCCTCTTTCAGTTTTTCTATCAATGCCCCTACCCCTCCATTATTAAATCCCATCCTGTTAATAATGGCTTTATCTTTAGGCAGACGAAACAGCCGAGGCTTCTCATTTCCTCCCTGTGGCTTAGGCGTAACGGTACCTACCTCTACAAACCCAAAGCCAAGGAACTTCCACTTATCTATCAACACCCCATCCTTATCAAAGCCTGCAGCCAGTCCAACCGGATTTTTAAAGGTCAGCCCAAACATCTCCACAGGATGGGCAGGCGCTCGAAAACGGGTAGTTAGCATCTGCTTGATTCCAGGAATCTTAAACATCCTCTCTATGCTCTTAAAAGAGAAGTAATGGACATTCTCCGGGTCAAAACTGAATAATACAGGTCTTATCAGCCACTTATACATAGGTGCAGTAGGATTTTAGCTCGAAATATAGGGCTTCTTGTTGGATAGATAGAAAAAAATCGGCCATGTCTGCTGATATGACCGATTGTTAGGTGAAATGTTTTTGGAGAAAAAGGATTATACAATCCTTCCGACTCCTATTCTTTTTCTTTACAGGTTTACTTGAGAATCAGCTTACACTTAGGTGCAAAGTATTTTTATTCAGCAGCTGCTTCTTCCAGCACTACTTCTCTAGTAACATCATTAAATGGACCAGGAACCAGCTCACCATTTGCATCTACCAGTTGTAGCCTAACCTTGATAGTTCCCTTAGGAAGTCCGGCAACTATATAAGGCTGCCATTCTGTGATAGAGAAAGCAGTCCCATTAATCTCTGCTATCACTTTATAGCCATCTTCTGACAGATCTACATTTAGCAGGAAGAAATCCAGCATCAGATTATCAGTATCTGCCCCTACATAAGTACCCTTAGGACGAGAATAGAACATGTGAGGTGCAGAAAAATCTACGGTCTTCTCATTAGGGCCTACTTCCTCAACAACCCATGAAGTAGCATTTTTCACACTCTCATGATAGGAGCGAGAAAGGAAAGCCAGTACTACATGGTTTTCATCATCCATTTCCTTGGTAACCGTAGGCTCATAGTGAGCAGAGTAAGGTCCATTATCCACAATGAAGTGGATATGCTGGCCTTTCCCGGAATTGGCTAGTCCTTTTGTATCAGCACCGGCTGTTTGGGCACCAAGCTCATAATTAGTAACGGCAAAGTTGAAAGTAGCCTCGCCTGCTTCAGACATGCTCATGGAGTCCAAGCTTAGGCCTGCATCAGCATACATAGGAGAACCTTCTAATGGATAGAAAGAAAGTCCATCACGGATGATGTTGGTCGGATTTTGGGACTGAGTGAGTGCAGGAGCTTCTTCTGCAGCAGCTTCTGCTTCTGCTTCTCCCCCTTTGGGAGCAGCACAACTGGCCACCAACAAAGTAAGTCCTAGTAGGTACAAGAAGGTATTTTTCATCGTATCAGTTTTTGGGTGAATGTTTTCTAAACGTGAAATAGCTATTTTTTTAGGGGGTAAGCAAGAGGAGAGAGGATCTGGCAATTGAATTATAAACTATATTTCAGCTCACTAGAGAACTATACGTTTTTTCAATCGAAACAATGAACCTCAGGTCAGAAAAGAAATATGGGTCGCTGAAGCTGTCAATTCATAGGTACACTCCATTTTCAAGATCTACCAATCTCAGGCTGTAAAAAGGATTTACGGCGGAAAAATCACCCCTATATTTCGGCTCCATAGGAGCCAGAACTCAATACCTCATCCCATTTTAGAAATAATTTACTAAACTCCTTAAATCCTTTCTATTGGAGAATGCATAGCATATATTAGATATATAAGCATTCACATACCATGATATCCAAATCCAATAAAGCCGCCAGAGGTACTGTCCAGTGTGACAACACCACCATGAACCTTCTCAAAGCCAACGACTTCGTGGCAGAAGGTATCCGCAAGCAAATGGCGGAACAAAATATCCTCATGATCAA
>JBCCLI010000293.1:0-8367 GCA_039026975.1 Bacteroidota bacterium
AATAATTGATAATCAAATCAGTGTATTAATTCATATTGAAAATAGTAGCTGTTAAACAAAAACATATTTAACATTTGAATATCACATTTTGCGTAAAAAATGCGTTAGTAATTGAGCGAACTTGTGTGTAGTTTTTATATAAAAGGGAAGGTTTTGAGTAGTTTTGAATGTTTTCCTTAGTTGCAAGTATAAAACCTAGCTTTACTAGTGAGTATATTGTAAGGAAATCATGCCTTACGTTCCCACAAAGTCTATGAAGAAGAATTTACTAAGTATTACCTGCTTGGTCTTTATGCCATTATTGTTATGGTCTCAGGATGAGAGCCTTGTGGTTCGTAATGTCCTGGCTAAAGTATTGGATGAAGAAGGAAAGGTAATAGAAATATTTTACACACTAGAAGATGAACTTCTAGAAGATAAAGACTATGTAGTTACCCTATATGGTGTATTCGATAACAGCTCCAGGAAAAGGCTTTTTAAAGTCGAGGGAGACGTCGGGGATTCTGTCCGAGTAGGAAATAATAGAATCGTTTGGTTTGCGGAGCAGGAGTTCCCAAGATTCAGAGGAGAAATATATTTCGAAGTACGAGCCATTAGGGCATTTGATATTCTCAGGCCTGAACCAGGTACCGTTATTAAAAGAGGGAATTATTTCACCTTTGAATGGTTCGGAGAAGGCAGTAATAATGACCAACTTCTACTAGAACTCTATCAGAATAAAATTCTGGTAGATACCCTGGCTACCGTAGATTCAGAGAACCACTACAGGTGGAAGGTACCTAATAATAATCCTATAGGGACTGGATTTCAACTGAAAATGACAGGGACTGAACTTACTGGTATAGAGGCATTTAGTGAACCTTTCACCATTAAAAGAAAAATTCCGCTTGCTATTCCTATAGGGGCCTTATCCGCCGCAGTAATTACAGGAGTAGTAATTTTATTTTTACCTGATGGAGGAACAGACAGACAACCTTTACCACCACCTATTGATCCGGATGATCCCTGATAGGGAGAAGGCCTGATCTTTTGTATTCAATTTATAGCCTAACTCAGACTTATGTCTCTTGTACTTACACTTGTAAAAAGCGTGAATACACAACTTAAAAGTTCCTTGCAAAAGACTATTCCTTCATGGGGGCGATTGATCTTGGTGGGGATGTTATCTTTTTTAATTGGCAATATCTACAGCCAATCATTTTCTGATATTACCGTAGCTACCTGGGAAGGAGATTTAGTAGCCGCCATAGAAGTTAGTTCCGTATGGGCTGATGTTAATAATGATGGAAGCTTGGATCTTATATACTCTGGCTTGGATACGTTGGGACTCCCCATATCAGGAGTATACCTAAATAGCGGCGCTCCTAATTACACCCTAAGTAGATATAACTTGGGAGGTATCCCAGGACTCAAGGAAGCGGCCCTGGCTGCAGGAGATGTAGATAATGATGGAGACATAGACGTATTAATATCAGGGGAGACGTTTGGTGGTTCCTTTATAACGGACGTATACAAGAATGATGGGGAGGGTGCATTTGCCTCCGCTTTCACTTTAGAAGGGATTAGTAGAGGGGCTATTTCTCTGGGAGATTTAGATAATGATGGAGACCTGGACGCTGTGACTGCAGGAGAATCTGCCTCCGGAGTACTCGCTGAAGTCTACCTTAACAATGGAAACGGGAATATGAATTCCTCCCAAACCTTATTAGGCTTAGTAGACGGGGATATTGATTTGGGAGATTTTGATGCAGATGGGGACCTGGATATGGCCATTTGTGGAGCAGACAACCTAACAGACGGAGATGCTAATCTGATCATATATACACAGGATGGTACAGGAAATTTCTCCTCCTTCGAGGAGCTAACAGGATTTGTGCATGCGGACCTGGAATGGTCAGACTTAAATACAGATGGAATATTAGAACTGGTAGTTGCTGGTGCTACCTCTCCCGATAAAAGTACAGCTCAGGCATCAGTATTTGTATTTGACGGGGATGACGGATTTTCGGCATCTACCCTTAGCGGTATTGCTATAGTAGATGCTAAATTAGCCATAGGAGATTACACGAATGATGGTCTCTCTGATGTACTGATCACAGGAGAGGGAGTTGAAGGATTGGCTGAACCTGCTGCCTCCCTGGTACTACTGAAAAATGGAAGTACATCTGTGATGGATGTAGATTTTGGAATGACCCTACTCCCAACGGTAGATGAATTTAGCTGGACATCTGAACTGGTGGGTATTCAGCGGGATGTAAGGTGGATGGATATTAATAATGATAGCAAGCTTGACTTTATCAGTTTGGCTACCATCATTACAGCAGAGGCAGATACCTTTGAATCTTTTGTGATTTATGAGAATATCCTGGACCTGGAGCCACTTGCACTGGTAGCACCTACAGATCTGACATTGAGCCAGGAAGAGACTACCCTCATTATCAGTTGGACAGATAATGCTAATACAGGTGAAATCACCTATCAACTTGGCCTGGGAAGTGAGCCAGGAACGTATGATATTATTTCCCCTAATTTTGTGTCTAGTACAAGCACTAGATCCTTGGCTGAAAGGGGGAAATGGGTAGGGCCTAATACCTTCAAATTTAACGGCTTAGCTAATGGAACGTACTACGCGGTGGTCCAAGCGATAGGAGCTAATTTTCAAGTGGCTAGCACCCCTGAAGCCAGTGGCGCATTAGAAGACCCCTTATTTAAGGATGCAACTGCAGAAGTATTTGATACAGATGATAATCCCTTTGGTCTATTTGATGGAGAAATAGCCTTTGCAGATATAAACAGTGATGGTAATCAAGATCTAATAGTGGCTGGGAACAGCTCAGCTGATCCGGAAATTCAGATTTATGAGAATGATGGTGATGCCTCATTTTCAGCACCCACTATATTAGCTTCCATTACACAACCTCAACTAGAGTTTGCTGACCTGGATCTGGATGGAAACCTGGATATTATGGTCTTTGGGTTTGATGGGGGAGACTATAAGTGGTTAGCATATAAGGGAGAAGGAAATGGTTCATTTTCCCTCCTCTCTTCTGGAATAGTAGATAATGTAACTTCTGCTGTTGGGAAATTGGGAGACTTTAATGGGGATGGTAACCTGGATATGATCATAGCTGGTGAAGCAGGCGGAAGCCCTTTCACTACTATCTATCAAAACATAAATGGTACTTTTTCTGCCCTGGCAGTTCAGCCCCTGGCACCTATTTCACAAGCTGCCCTAGCCTTAGCAGACTTTAATAAAGATGGGCGTACAGACATATTCCTCTCCGGTAATGGAACTACTGGAAATGAGGCTTACCTGTATGAGGGGCAAGGTAATTTTCAGTTCTCTACCGTTACTACAGAAGTAAATGCCCTCCAGCAAGGAAATGCCGTATGGGGAGATTATGATAGTGATGGAGACCTGGATTTACTGCTAAGTGGAAAAACAGGCGATGCCATTGGAACGGCTTCCACTGTTATTTACTCTCCCAACGGTACTGGAGTATATAACCCTTCAGGGCTTACCCTACCTGCCATAGATAGAGGTGAGGTAAAATGGGCAGATTTTAATGAAGACGGATTACTAGATATTCTCTTTGTAGGCCAAGAAAAAGATACTGAATTACCTCTTACAGCCTTATTCAGGTATGACCTGGAAAGTGGGAGCTACCTGCCTGTACCAGATAATAGCTTATCATTTCCCGGCATTCAAGATGGACAGCTAGCATGGGGATTTGCTAACGATGACCAGAAACTAGACTTCGCTATTCAAGGAAAAGATGCCTCAGATGCTATCATTTTTAAATTATATCTAAATGGGGAAGAATCTGAGAACTTCTCTCCTGGTGTTCCACAGGACTTAACTACAGACATAGGGCAGCAAAATATTACTCTAAGCTGGAACCCACCTGCAGGGAGTACTGCCAGAGTAGAAGGATTTAGCTATCATGTGTTTGTAGGAAATGCTGCTGACACTGAAGATATCTCCTCACCTCCCTCACTCATTGATAATGGGACGCATTTGATCAGTGAATTTGGTGCTCAGAGTGCTAAGCTGGTACTCCCTAGGGATAGTTTTCCTGAAGGTACTTATTACTGGGGTGTTCAAGCTATAGACCAGGACTTTGAAGGCTCCACCTTCGCTACCACCACTTTCACCATTCAAGGGCCGGATTTCAGTGATGTCACTACCTTAGCAGACCTTGATGGATTTTCTAATACCAAGGCAGCCCTGGCATGGGGGGACTACCAAAATGACGGTGACCTGGACCTATTCATGCTAGGAGAAAAAGATGGGAATGCGGCAGTAGCTTTCTTTGTTAACCAGGGAGATGAAACCTTTGATATCGCCAGCTTAGGCATAGCGGCACTTACTGATGGAGATGCCGTCTTTTGGGATTATAATGGAGATAGGTTCTTGGATCTCATTATTTCTGGAGATAATGCCGGCCAAGCTGAGACTCGCCTGTATAAAGGAAATGAGGATGGTTCATTTACGGAGGTAAATGCAGGAATTACAGGTGTGAGAAACAGCAGCTCATCTGTTGGGGACTTTGACAGGGATGGGGATATGGACCTACTATTGGCAGGAATAACCCAGGCTGATGTTAGGATCAGTACCATTTTTGAAAACCAGGGCAGTGACACTTTTGCAGAGCTGGCAGGACTTGACCTGCCAGGTGTAAATGCCGCTGTAAAATGGATAGATGTTAATAATGACGGATGGATGGATATCATCTTATCCGGGGAAGGAACAGATGGGCCTATAGCTACCATTTATCTAAATCAAACAAATAAAACCTTTAGTCAAGATACCCAAAGCAGTTTGACTGCAGTGAGCAATAGTAGCCTGGATCTAGCGGATATAGATAATGATGGAGATACAGATCTGATCCTAACAGGAGATGCAGACGGAACGGCCACTGCCATCATCTATGAAAATAATGATGGTGTATTAGCGGAAAAGCAAAGCCTGACAGGTATAAAAAATGGGGAAGCAAGATTTGGAGACCTAGATAATGACGGTTTTGTAGACATAATAATAAGTGGAGAATCCCAGGATGGGTCCTCAATTACCCAATTATACCTAAACAGTGCAGGTATATTTAGCCTCAGTACCATTAACTCAGATTTTTTTGAAGGACTTACTAATAGTGCGCTGGCAGTGGGCGACTTCGACCAGGACGAGTCGAAAGACCTTGACTTCATCTTGACAGGGACTAACAGTGAAGGAGAATCAATCAAGTTATACAAGAATAACTATGATGTGGAATTTACCACTCCTGCTGCCCCTACTTCTCTAGTAGCCAACCAGCAAGGAACCAAAGCCATTCTAAGTTGGGAGGCAGCTACTGGTTCGCAGGCCAGTGGATACCAGTATAACATTCTCATGGAATCTGCTGCCTCAGGAGGAGAACTTATTCCTGCCTTAAGTGATAAAACTACAGGGTTTAGGAAAGTAGTAAGTATAGGGAATGTAGGGCAGGTACTTCAAACAGAGGTAAATGGCCTTGTCCCTGGAGAAAAATATACTTGGCAGGTACAAAGTATAGACCAAGCCTTTAGAGGATCTTCCTTTTCTACTGCTGATGAGTTTGCCATTGAGCAGCTTCCATTTGAGGAAGAGTTTGATGTAGTGTTCAACTTAGTACTTGATGGGTTTACAGAGTCTACCCTCAAGTTGGTAGATGTAGATAGTGACGGAGACCTGGAGGTAGTAGGGATAGGAGCTGATAAAAACGGGACTCCCACTTCATTTATCCTACAAAATGCCATAAATGAAAATGCTGGTATGACCTTCCAGGCCCTGCCACTAGGACTTAAGGATGGAGATATAGCAGCAGCTGATGTAGATAATGATGGTGATATAGACCTTTTTCTGTGCGGAGATGATGGCGCAGCAGCTAGAAGCGTCCTCTACCTCAATAATGGATCGGGAGGCTTCACAGCAAGTACCTTTTCCTTCAATGGAATATTAGGCGGAGATGCAGAATGGGCTGACCTGGATAATGATGGTGATGTAGACCTGGTAGTCTCAGGAAATAATGGAAGTATTGCCAGAACCTTTACCTATGTAAACCAGCTGGATCAGGGAACTTTTTTACTACAGATCACTACCCTTCCTGGCCTGGAAAGAGGAGCTATCCATCTGGCTGATGTTAATAATGATGGGATCACAGACGTGTTAATGAGTGGAAGTGATGGAACACAGCTCAGTGGAGTAGTAGCCATCAATGATGGAGAGCTAGCATTTACCTTGGATGAAGATGAACTTCCTGGGTTCCTGGACGCAGCTTTGGCTGCTGGAGATGTAGATAATGACGGTGATATAGATGTTTTTGTCAGTGGGAATGTAAACTTGTCAGGTTCTACTCTGCTGACTGAGCTGTATATAAATGATGGGACGGGTGATTTCCAGAAAGATGACCTAGACTTGACAGATGTTTCAAATGGTACCCTGGTACTCCTGGACATCGACCTGGATGGAAAAAGAGACCTAATCCTACAGGGAGCTGGCACTGCTAATGTGCTGGAACTCTGGAATAATGAGACATTAGGAAACGATATAAGTTTTGAGAAAGATGATGTGAATAGTGCCCTTTTCCCTGCCTTGGGTGGAGGAAGTGGAGTAGTAGTGGGGGACCTGGATGGGAATAGTACACCCGATTTACTATTTACAGGCCTGGATGACATGGGCACCACGCCTGCATGGTATTTCTTCTCTAATGGAGGAGCAGAAGGGAATAACACCATGGCTCCTGCTCCCGGAGGATTGGCGGCTTCACAGTCTGGTTCCACAGCCTTACTATCCTGGAATACACGAGAGAATGGAGAAACCTATAATTTCTATGTAGGCTCTACTACCGGAACACTAGATAAGAATAGTCCAGACGCGATTATAAGTAGTGGGAGACGCTTACTTCTAGCTGATGGGAATGCAGGGCATAATAATGCGACTACCTTAAAAGATTTAGCCCCAGGTACCTACTTCTGGGCGGTACAGGCAGTAGACCATGATGGAGAAGGTTCTCCCTTTTCTGCGGAAGCTACCTTTGAGATAGCGCCTCCTTTCTTTGCAGATGTTACAGAAACCGCATTTACTGCTGTACCTGAAGGAGTAGAAAACGGCGCCTTAACCTGGGGAGATTATGAAAGTGATGGAGACCTTGATTTACTGGTTACAGGAACTCGAGATGGAAACCCTTCTACCCAGCTGTTTGTCAATAATGGGGATGGAACCTTCCAGGAAATAAACTCCGGCTTAGTCAATATACAAGCGGGGGATGCCCTCTTTTTTGATGGAAATAATGATGGAATACTGGATATCCTCCTGACAGGCGAAACTAATGCAGACCCTGTATCTATCTACTATGTGGGGAGTATGAATGGAAGTTTCACAGAAACACAGAATCTCACAGGAGTAAGGAATAGTAGCGCCTCTGTGCGAGATTTTGATAGAGATGGAGACTTAGACCTTATCCTGGCTGGAATTGATAAAGATGATAATAGAATTACCTCCCTCTACAGAAATGATGGAGCAAGTTTTTCAGAAGTGAGTGGAACTGCCTTCGCGGGGGTAAATGCAAATATCAGCTGGTGGGACTATAATAATGATGGGAATCCAGATATTCTCATAACAGGAGAAGGCTCAGATGGGCCCCTAACAGCTTTATATGAGAACCAAGGCGGGTCAGGGTCCTTTTCAGAAGTTGCAGACCTAGGGATCCCAGGACTATCTAATAGCAGTGTGTCCATAGGAGACTATGATAATGATGGAGATGAGGACCTACTAGTCTCAGGAAGTGCAGGGCTGGAGTTCATCACCCGCCTTTACAGAAATGATAATGGGAGTGTCAACGCTGCCATAGGATTTGAAGGAGTGAGAAATGGAAGTACTGCCTTTGGGGATTATAATCATGACGGATTCCTGGATATTCTCCTGACAGGGGAAGATGAAGGAGGAGAACCTTTCGCCCTGTTATACTTAAATAATACGGATGATACCTTCACCCTGGATCTAATAAATAGTCCTGTTTTTACAGGGCTTAGAGCCAGTCAGGCTGCCTTTGGAGATTTTGATAGGGATGGAAATAATACCCTGGATATTATCATGATGGGATCAAGAAGTGCTGGAAGCTTTCTGACCCTTTACAAAAATAGTACTACACAGCCTAACCTTCAGCCTACTGCTCCTACAGGCCTAAGCAGCCAGCAGCAAGGAAATATTATTACCCTTAGCTGGGAAAGACCCACGGGAGGATCTGCAGGAGGCTATAGTTTTAATGTCCTCTTGAGGGCAGTAGCTACAGGAGAGGTTATTTTCAGCGCTCAGGCTGATAATAATGGGCTGAGGAGAATATTAGGCCTTGG
>JBCCLI010000294.1:0-8362 GCA_039026975.1 Bacteroidota bacterium
TTAACTGTAATGGTTGTTTTTCATGCCCCTTGATTTAGCGGCCCATAAAGCCCATCCTGTTCCGGGACGTTTTCTCTTTCTCTTTCATTAAATCGTATGACACCAGAGATGGACCAATACTCAATCCATTGGAAAACGGAGTCCTCTTGCTACCTTTCGGTTTAGTTAGGAGAATTTTTCAAAACAAATGTGGTTATTCATATGTATCTAAGACTATGTACTGCTAAAAAGAATTAGAAGAATGGGCGTAACAGACAGCAATAAAAAGTCAGCCATCATGTTCCATGGCAGCCTGGAAGAAGAAATCCAACAGGTTCAGTTTAGAAGTGAATTTCAAAAAACGGCCTTAAACCTGATTCTGACTCACAACTGGTTCAAGGCAGTTGTGCAGCAGTTCCTAAAGCCATTTGGGATTACCATGCAGCAGTTTAATGTATTGAGAATCCTTCGTGGGATGTACCCACAGCCTATTACTACTGCAGAGATCAGGAATCGTATGTTGGATAAAATGTCAGATTCCTCTCGTATAGTGATTCGGCTACATGATAAAGGGCTAGCTCATAAAAAGGTAAATGCGAAGGACAAAAGACTGGTAGATGTTACTATTACTGAAAAGGGACTAAAGCTGTTAAAGGAATTAGACGTGTATGAGCAGAAAATGGACTACCGGTTTAAAGGACTTTCTGAAGAAGAAGCGGCTCAGTTTAACCATTTGTGTGAAAAGCTCCGCAGGGAAGGAGATGAGTAGCATGTCTCCACATTAACGGCTCCCTCCCATCCCAAAATTTTGGGTACAGTAGATGAGCGGTAACACGCCCTCCTCCATGTCTGAAACCCTTATTTGAACTGAGCACCCCAGGGTAGTATGATCAGGCTTTAAAATAGCTCTCCTATGCCCTTTAGAACCCATCCATGCTTTCACCACCTGCCTAGCAAAACTCAGGTAGGTATTTCTCTTAATCATCCTGCCATCTGATAAGAAAAACTCATAGTGATTCTTACTGGAATTCCACACCCTGTAGTAAGTATCCCCATCCTTGTACATGTGCAGAAAAGAGCTGGCTACATTTTCAGAAACAGCATTGGCTTTAAATCGCTTACTCCTGAGGGGAACAGTCTTATACCCAGGCTGATACGGATTGATGTGATCCACAAAATTATACCTGGTCATGGCATTTGCGTGCTGCTGCGCCATATTTCTGAGGGGGGCATAAAACTTCATGGGCCTAAGACCAAACTTTTTGCGCTCCTGATTGGTGGTATAATGTATGGCAGCACTTAATAACTGGATGGAAAGGTTGAAAGGGTCTATAGTATCCTGAAGGGCTGTGTTAGCGAAAAAGCCAAAGGCCGTCTCGGTAGCATAGGCAGAATCAGGGAAAGTATACCTTTCAGATTGAGTGGATGACTGGGCGGAAATAATAGGAGAATACAGGCTGCCTAATAAGAAAGAGGTGAAGACTGTGATAACAGAAAAGCTGGCGTTTTGGTAGAATATGTAAGGCGTGTGAATAGACATTTTTAATGAAACTAGTTCCTGTATTAACAAATTGTTTATTCTCAGGGCTTGCTTGTAGAGGATCAAAATATTGTGTAAGTTTTATTTCCAAAATTTTACGGATTCCTGGAGCTTGAAGTTCGGTTTTACCCTTGTTAACCTTGTGTTATGTAGTGTTATCTGGATGTTAACCAAACGACCTATATGAAAATTATCGCTTTGTATAACATGAAGGGAGGAGTAGGGAAAACAGCCTCCTGCGTTAACTTAGCCTACCTCTCTGCTCTGGAAGGTGAGATAACCCTACTATGGGATTTAGATCCGCAGGGTGCTTCTACCTATTACTTTAACCAGAAGGCAAAGCTTAAGGGTGGCGCAAAGCGACTTATCCATAGAAAAACGAATTTAAGCCAATTTGTTCAACCTACTCCCTACGACAGGCTAGACATTATTCCAGCAGACATCTCCAACAGAAAAATGGACTTTCTCCTGGACGACCAGAAGAAATCAGAGCTACACTTTAAAAAGATGTTGAAAGTGCTTAAGCAGGATTATAACTATGTATTCATAGATTGTCCGCCGGCCTTAAGCTTACTGTCAGAGAATATATTCCATGCAGCTCACTTGGTGCTATTCCCCATGATTCCTACTACCCTCTCTGAACGGGTCTTCAAGCAGGTGGAAAAGTATTTCCATAGAAAGAACTTTGATGCTAATAAGTTAGTGCCCTTTTACTCAATGGTAGATATCAGGAAAAAGCTTCATAAAGAGACTATGTACCAGTTTTCCAGTGAGCACAGGCAGGTGATGGAAACGTCCATTCCTTCTTCCAGCCTGGTAGAGCGTATGGGAGTACATCAGGCGCCCCTGTTTACCTATTCCCAGCGGTCTAAACCTGCCCAAGCATATAAAATGCTGTGGAAAGAGCTCAAACAAATAGGATAAAATTACTTTTCTACTCTCTTCTTTCTAAATGATCATACTTTCTCTTAGCATAAGGCCATATCTTAACTAGATAATTCTCTAAGAGATAATTCAATACATCTTTCAATAGACTTAACTACTATGCATAAGAATACCTCTGATACTTCCAGAAGGAAGTTTGTAAAGCAGCTTGGAAGCATGGCTGCCTTAGCTGGTGCTACCCAGCTCAACTGGGCTGAAAACGACCGTATCCAAATTCCCTATGAGAAGCCTACAGGAAAGTCATACAGCCCTAATGATACCATAGGACTGGCGGTGGTAGGGATGGGAATCATGGGTTTTAATAACCTAAATACGGCCATCCAGATGCCAGGTACCAAGCTCGTAGGAGTATGTGACCTGTATGATGGAAGGCTTGAACGCTCCAAGGAGGTCTATGGTAAGGATATTATTACTACGAGGGATTATGAAGAATTGATAGATAATGATTCGGTGGATGCTGTATATGTAGCTACCTCAGATCATTGGCATGATAAGGTAGCTATAGCGGCCTTAAAGAAGGGGAAGCATGTCTACTGTGAAAAGCCTATGGTTCATAAACTGGAAGAAGGCCACGGCATTATCAAGGCACAAAAAGCCAGTGGTAAAGTACTACAGGTAGGCAGCCAACGGGTAAGCTCTATTGTATATCAGAAGGCCCGTGAAAGGTATAGGGCTGGAGATATAGGAGAATTGGTCTTGGCAGAAATCTTCTATGATAGGCAGTCCGCCCTTGGCGCATGGCAATATTCTATTCCTAGAGATGCCTCCGCTAAAACGGTGGATTGGAAAAGGTTTCTAGGTGATGCCCCTGATATGCCATATGATCCACTCAGGTTTTTCAGGTGGAGAAATTACCAGGATTATGGAACAGGCGTAGCTGGGGATCTATTTGTCCATTTGTTTTCTGGTCTTCATATGATGTTAGACTCTAAAGGGCCTGACCGTATTTATGCTACCGGTGGCCTACGTTACTGGAAGGACGGAAGAGATGTGCCGGACGTTACCCTTGGTAGCTATGACTATCCTGCCACGGATTCACATCCAGCCTTCAACGTACAAATGCGCGTGAACTTCATAGATGGTGGTGGCGGCGGTTCTGCCGTCAGGCTGGTAGGGACTGAGGGGGTACTTACCATAGGCTGGAATGACATCAATATCACCAGAAGTAAATTATCAGAAGCCCCTGGATATGGTGGCTGGGATACTTTTAACACCTTTACAGAAGCTCAGCAAAAAGAATATAAGACCTGGTATGAGTCTACTTATCCTAAGTCTTACCGGATGGAGGCTCCCAAAGAAATCACCTTCTCGGCTCCTGAGGGCTACAGTGAGCATTGGGATCACCACTGGAACTTTATTGATGCGGTCAGACATGGTAAGGCTGTGGTGGAGGATGCCACCTTTGGTTTACAAGCAGCAGGTCCTGCCCTGGCTACTAACCTCAGTTACTTCCAACAAAAGATCATCAACTGGAACCCTGATAAGATGATAGTTACTTAAAAGAGGTAGAATGATGGAATCTTGGCGGCTTTGCGATTTGGCGTGAAATACTGCACGCAAAGACGCAAAACCGCCAAGAACATTCACAACACTACATTCACTCATTCTCTTATTCAAAACTAGTACATGGCTTGGGAAAACAGTTATTGTCAGTGGGTAGCAGATAAGCCGAATGATCTGCTGCACAAGCAGTATCATGATAAAGAGTATGGCTTTCCCATAGAGGAGGATAATGCCCTGTTTGAGAGGTTGATGCTGGAAGTAAATCAGGCGGGGCTTTCCTGGAGCACGATCTTGAAGAAAAAGGAGAACTTTCACAAAGCCTATGATGGCTTTAACATAGAGGTAGTAGCTAATTACAGCCAGGGAGAACGTGAAAGATTGCTGTCAGATGCAGGCATCATTCGGAATAAGTTGAAGGTAAATGCTGCTATTCATAATGCCCAGCAGATACTGTTAATACAGCAAGAGGTTGGCTCTTTCAAAAACTGGCTGGATGAGCACCATCCCAAAGAAAAAATGGAGTGGGTAAAGCTCTTCAAAAAGAAGTTTAAGTTTGTGGGAGGGGAAATCGTCAATGAGTTTCTGATGAGTACGGGCTATTTACCTGGAGCACATGCAGTAGAATGCCCCATTTATGAGAAGGTACTCCCACATAAGCCCAGATGGATTACCCATCCTCATTAAGTGGAAGCGTAAAAGGTAAGACTAAGGTTAAGATTCGCTTAGGTGTTAGTAAGTCCGCCAGCTTTCTCAGATAGCTGGTAAAAATGGAGAGAACATACTTCATGCTTCAGCCCAAACAATCTCCTCCTTTCAACGGTCTTATATATAGTCGTAAGTAGGTATTTATCTACATCTACTTACCTATGCAAAGCATTTACTACCCACAGCCAATAGGCCATTTCATGTTCCACCCTTATGTAAAGCTTATGCAGAAGTATTGGCTAGTTATTCTTCTTTTCAGTGTATCTATTCCTACTTTTTCCCAGGTAGTAGTACCTCCTTCTGAAGGAAAAGCAGTAGTTTACTTCGTCCAGCCTTCATTTGTGGGCTCGCTTGATTCTTATAGAATCTTTGATAGAGATAATCTGATTGGGTTTATCTGGGGAAAGAATTATTTACGCTATGAATGTGAGCCTGGAGAACGCCTCTTGTGGGCCAGCTGTGAAAACCGCTTTTTTCTGGAAGCTTCCCTGGAAGCAAACAAGATCTATCTGGTTGAGGTTGATACCAGTCCTGGTATTTTAGCTGTAAGACTACATCTTAGGCTGGTTACTGATGGGGATGAACAGATAGGCAAGATCATGAAACTGCTGGCTAAGAAAGAGGAGAAAATACATTCCCCAGAAGAAATAGCTAAGTGGCAGGATAGATGGGAAAGATTTATCAACAGAGGATTGGCACGATATGAAAAGCTCAAAGGGGAGGGAAGCCCTACGATTAACCGCTTGGAAAAGGAGGACTTCATCCAACTGGAAGGCTAACAGACACCTAGCTGGTAAGCGTAAATAGCAGGGAGAGCTAGCCTATGGAAATGTTTCTTTGCACGCTTCCTTTGTCGAGTGAGAATTGATATGTATTTTTGGTTCAACATGAGAAATGTTTTTTTTCTGATCTTTTCCCTGCTTCTGTTCCCAGCAATAAGTGTAGCCCAACTTTTTCCTCCGCCAGAAGAGGGAAAGGCAGTGGTTTACTTTGTGAGGCCTTCAGGTCTAGGGGCAGCTATTAACTTCCAGCTATACCATGAGGAGGTCTTTATCGGTAAGTTTAATGGGGTTAACTATATGCGTTATGAATGCGAAGCAGGAGAACATGTTTTCTGGGCACGGGCAGAAAATCGTTCCTTTGTAAATGCGGACCTGCTGGCGAATAAGTCTTACATCATAGAACTAGTACCCCAAATGGGAGCCATTAAAGCGGGAGTAAAGCTGTTCCCCATCAAGCCAAATGAAAAGCGTCTCAAGAAGATTCACAAGCTGCTAGAGAAAAAGTCACCCAGAGAATTTAGTGAGGAGTTCCTTCAGGAGCAGCAGCTAAAGTTTCAGGATGATATAGCGAAAGGACTGGATAAATATAAACTTCTCAATGGGAAGCAAAGCCCAGCCATTAAGGTCTTATCAGCGGAAGATTATCATGAAGATGAAGGTAAGGATGCGCTTCCCTAGCGGATACTCCTTCTGGCCTTTTTGACTATTCTCTGAGTGGCTTTATTATCGGTTTGTTGTAGCCACAGTTCTGTGATAGCCATCACAAAGTCTGGACGTGTTTTAGCGGCGTCATTCAGCCAGTTTCCTACGCTGTCTTGCACATATTTTGCCAGGTCAGCATGTAAAGGGTGTAGAATGGCCTGGGCCAGCTCAGGCTGCTCTTTGAGGGCGTCTATGTGCTTACACCATACACCTCTGGGCCTGCATACCTCCGTAGCAAATCTTCTGACTTTTTCATCTTTGTCCTGCGTCCATAGGCTGAGTTCTTCTATGGCAGATGCTAGATACACGGCCACCTGCGGCCTGGCAGCCATCCAGGCTATTTCTCTCACCCCAAAGTGCGGATCAGCTGCATAAGGCTTGAATGCCCTTAGGTAGCTGCTGACGTCTTCCTTTTCTAGGGGTATAAGGTAGGGCGCATAGGATCTGATGAGGTCGGAGCCGTGAGTTTGTAAGCTTTCCTCCCAGGTAGCTAATTCCTGAGAAGTAGTAGCTATTTCTTTGAGAGATTCTCCCACTAGTTTGACCATTTTCATGGTAGTAGGTTTAGTGAGACTTTTCATCCGTTCTTGGAGAAAGGATATATGAGAAGCCAACCCCAAAGTGGGAAATACAGCCTGAATAAGCTGAACTTGATCCACAACTAACCACTCGGTCAAGTTGACTGTCTCTAATTTTCCCTGCTCAAGTAATACTTTAACTTTAGGAGAAACATCAGCCGTTTTTCGTGGCCCTTTTCTTGTGAGAATTTCCTGAGAGATTTCTTCCATAAAGAAAGATAAGAGTAGAGACGCAAGATCTTGCGTCTCTATGATGCCGTCTCTACGGCAGATTTATATCCACTTATGCATGTAGATTTCATCTAGCTGCTGTCCTTCCCAGATCATTCTTCCTGGTTCACGTGCATATTCTTCAAATCCCAGGCTCTCGTACAGCTTGATAGAACCTGTATTTATGTGGGAGGCACCCAAAAGGATCTTCTGAAGTCCCTCCATCTTTCCAGCCCGCTCAAAGCACGCTTCAAATAATGCTCTGGCTATGCCCTTTCTCCGGTAAGCCGCTGATACATATACGCCCCAAATTTCAGATCTATGCTGATGCTTGACCCCTTGGTTTCTTACGAAGCCTAGCATAGCTACTAGTTTATTATCCTCCTGATAGGCCAGAATGAAGTCCTCCTCATTTTTGGCGGATAGTTTTCGCTCTGTGTCTTGCCTACTGTGGCGGTACTCAGGTCTCGACCCGAAGGAGTCAGGGTGGAGGCGCAAAGCTTCACTTCTAAGCCTGAGGTATTCATCTGTCCATTCCGGACCTAAAGAGAGGATCATGTTATATAGGTAAGATACTACAATAAAATGTCCCCAAGATAGAATAGGTTGATAAACTTTGCACAGGTAGCCTCTCTACATACACGTATTTACCCACTCATTCAACATTCACCCATTCACTAACTCACTCACTCAAAACTCCTCATTTATTCCTTCATTATTATCAAGTAATAATCGGAATGGCCGTTAGGGTCATAGTGCAGGTATAGATACCGGGTGGGACGTTTTGGTCAAGAAGAATAGGGATACCGAGTTGACCATTGTGTATATGAAACCCTATAGCAAACTGAAGATAAAAGCTGTTGTCTTCAAACGAGCCAGCATTTCCTGCAGGACCTGGAACAAGTATAGTTTTAGGCCCTCCTGCACCAGTGAAAATCCCCAAAAACCTTATAGGACCGACTGGAGTACTAGCTGGGTTAGAAGCGCCATCATGATGAGGAAAGTCTCGTGTCCCTATATCCCATCTTACGCCCCTTTCGGCATACTTATCCTCTGGTACTATGATATTGAAAATGAGATTACGCATATCTAGCTGGTCCCCAGTGCTATTGGTTAAAGGAGTAAAATCAGCTTGTACTTCAAAGCTGGTGGAGGAAGATACTTCAAAGGCAGTAGAGGTGAGATCTGTAGCAATACCTTTTTTGTAGTTATTCAAGGTGTTGAATGAAAAATCTACTGAGGCATTCCCAACAATCCTTAACTCAATAGACTGCGCAAAACTCGCAGAAATATTAATCTCATCAGTCTGGGCAAAAGTAGATACAGAAAAGGCCAGGAAAGCGAATACAATTATGTTGCTTTTCATAGTGTAAAGGGTGAAAAAAATATTTCAATCTTACAGTTAGTTTATTAAGTAA
>JBCCLI010000295.1:0-8319 GCA_039026975.1 Bacteroidota bacterium
CTCTTCATCAAGGTTTGTTTCTATAAGAAGGCCCGTCATGCCTATCATGGCATTTAGGGGAGTTCTGATCTCATGGCTCATGGTAGAAAGGAACTGCGCCTTAGCCTTGGATCCCTCTTCTGCCTTTTCTTTTGCTTTTCGAAGGTGTATTTCGGCTTGCTTACGTTGGGAAACTTCCTGGAAAAGTAAGGCATTTTTTTCTTCCAGATAATGGGTTCTTTCTTTAATCTTATCCTGTAGTTCTTTGGAGTGTTTTTCCAGGCTACTCTGCTTTTTCCCGATGAAATAGGCAAACAGTCCCAAAAAGAAAGGAGCAGTAGCTATCACCCAATGTAATGGCTGGTAGGTAAATAGCAGGTACATCCCCTCCAAGGTGAAGGGATATTCCCTAAAAGATAAATCATACGTAACAGGAGCTATAGGGAATAATAGACCAAATAACATACCCGTCAGGGTATACTTAGCGGTCGGAGAAAGAAGCTGCATGCTTTTCTTTAAAACCCCAAGAACATAGTTGAGTAGCCAATTTTACAATGTCAAACCTACCAAGCAGGAGCTTTATAAGAAGCTGGAATCCGTAGACATCCTAACAGAAATTAGGGTTTGGGGCTTTTTGTATAAAAAACTAAGGCTCGATTCTGGTAGAATCGAGCCTTAGCAGTAGAAAATCGGAATGTATTAATAGGTACAATTCAGGGAGAATGCTTTCTCCATTCTGATTCTGTTCTCTATGGTTCTGTAAAAATCATCTAAATAGATTTTGGACTGGTACTTCTGCATTTTGTCTAAATGAGGAGAGTTCTTGTACAAGGCATAGATATCCTCTTTTTTCTCTATGAATTTCTCTATTACCTCCTCTAATATGCTAGGATCCGGACATAGCCCCTGATAAATTCTATCCTTCACCTCTTTGATGGGTAGTTTATCATCAGGAACGGCATAGGTGGTATTGACCATACCAGAGTAGTCAAAATCATAAGGTACTGCATACAGACTTTGGTCAGTAAAGCTGGTAGGCCTCATCAACTTCACATTGTGGAGATTAGGGATGGCCCAGTCTGTGTTTCCTATCAAGTATTGGAATACGCTTACCAGCGTCATCTGATACTGGTCACAAACAGCTTGGCCTAACTTTTCTGTTTCCAGTTCTACACAGCTATTTCTACCCGTCATATGTTTAGTAGGCTCTATGATAATTCCTGGCTTCTGGAAGGGCTTTTCTTTCTCTTCAGTATCTATATAGGTAATGTTGACTAACTGAGCCTTAAAGCTCTTGTCCGTTAACAAGTTGAAAATCTTGTAGGCATAGTATTCCTGGTAGATATACTGTTCATATATGCCAGAGCTTTTACAGTTAGTAACCAGCTTAACTTTTTTCAAAGGATATTCCTGAGCAGAATTAAATTCTGTCTTCTTGAAGTTCATCTTGATGGGAGGAAGATAGCAGTGTCTTCTACGAAATTCTCCTCTGGCCTTAATCCTAATCTCCTTTTCCATCATGACGTGTTCTCCACAATTGTAGGATATGGTGGCCGCTTGGTACTCATCCTTATATTTCTCTTTTCTAAGCTTTTTGAAATCAAAGCTCAGCGTAATGTTGAGCGGTTCTTCATGCTGGAATAAACTCAGGGTGTCCGGAATGACGATCTGTCCTACAGATCTTGCCGGTAATAAGCCTATAAGGCTAATGAGTGCGAGGCTGATAAGTTTGTTAAGTTTCGTCATCGCGTTTTAATAAAGATCGCGTATCATTAACTGCCCTAAAGAACGCTTCCCATTCCCACTAGTTCCACTTCTGTTACAACTTTTTACAAAGCTTCATGCCTTATGACATTTAACAGAATAGAAGCAAACATGCATACCTGTTTACTATTTAATAAATCTCATAAGCAAAAGGTTCTAATTCATTAATAAATTTATGATACTGATAAATTATAACAGTGTAATGAAAAGCTTAGATATTATCTAATATGTACTAAATCTCTAGCCTATTCACAAAATTCTGTTAACACACCAAAGGTAGACTTAGGATGTAGGAAGGCAATGTGTAAGCCTTCTGCCCCCTTCCTGGGCTCTGTATCTATTAAACGGATTCCCTTCTCAGCTACTTCATCCAGCTTTTCCTGTAGTTGTTTTACAGCAAAGGCTATATGATGGATACCTTCTCCTCTTTTCTCTATGAATTTAGCCACTGGGCCTGTGGGGGAGGTGCTTTCCAGCAACTCTATCTTGGTGGGGCCCACTTTATAAAAGGCTGTTCTTACCTGCTGGTCTGGTACTTCTTCTATTAGGTAGCACGTTAAGCCAAGTACTTCTTCATAGTATTTCCTGGCAGTGTCCAGATTCTTTACGGCTATTCCTATATGTTCTATATGGCTAGGGATCATAACATTTCTGCTTAGCAGGTCTAAATAGACAGTAGATAATAATTTTTCTCTTATTTAAAGAAAAATGTAGCATAAAAACCCGTTACAAGCAGGTAGATAAGACTGCGCTGGTAAAAAAATAGATAGGTGACCTTAGGCCTAGTGTGTATGATGGGTTAGTATTTCACTTTTCAACAGCTGATGTAGTCCCTACATATTCACATACATTTTAGGCGGGAGCTGTGTCTACTCACTTAAGATATGTTTGAATGTGCGTATATGATTCACCCTTATGCAACTCACTGCTTACCAAAAAGGAATAGGGGCTATGCTAATAGCTACCATCCTTTTCAGTACCTCAGGACTTTTTGTGAAGCTTCTGGAGGAGGATGTTTACACCATAGCAGGTTTTAGGGCCTTGTTTGCTTTATTCCCTTTTGCCATCATTTACCGTAGGGAGTTGTGGAATGTGAATGCCCAAATGTTCCTTAGTGCCATATTATATGCCTGTACCTGTCTCTTCTTTGTCATTGCCACCAAGAAGACTACGGCAGCTAATGCTATTTTCCTACAGTTTACAGCTCCTTTATATGTCTTGATTGGAGAACCCCTAATATTTGGGTTGAAGTATAAGAAGTTAGATATCCTAACAGTGTTAGCGGTTTTGGTTGGGATGGGCTGTTTTTTCCATGACGATCTAGGCACAGGAGATATGATAGGAAACCTAATAGCCTTAGTTAGTGGGGTAACCTTAGCCGGATTTATGCTCAACCAGCGGAAGAACAGCCAACAATATCATGCTTCAGCCATATTCTGGGGGAATATTCTGCTAGTGGGCTTCTGTTTTTTCTTTCTTCCTTCTGATATGGCTCCGTCTCCTGTAGAGTGGGGGATGCTACTATTTTTAGGGGTCTTTCAAATAGGGATAGCCTTCTCTTTTTTCACCTTTGCCCTCAAAAGGGTGTTAGCTGTGGAAGTTTCTCTCATGGGTACGCTGGAACCTATTTTAAACCCTATTTGGGTAGTAGTAGGATATGGAGAATTTCCTACTACCTGGGCTATGGCAGGCGGAGGAATTATTGTGGGAACGTTGATTTATAGAACGATCTACCTAAGCCGTAGATCGGCAATAGCAGATGAAGAGTTTTGAGTGGGGCTCTCAAAGTTTATGCCTAAATTTCTAACTGCGCAATGGGAAAGGAGAAGGGTTAGTGAATGTCTATTGTCTGTTTCTGAAAGTAAGTAACCCTATTATTATGAGAATTCTCTTGAATACTAGTTTGCGTATCATCCCGCTCCTGGCGTTTACCTTTTCTGCCTGCTCTTAGACGCTATAAATGTAGTTATTCCTACTACTTTCGGAGAAAAAACTATGTTTTTACTTAATCAGAATTGACTTATATACCTGATAAACAGAATCTTGTAGATTTATCTATAGGTTAGTGCAAGAAAATCAACAAGTGATAAATTAACTCCGTAGGGGTAAGATTAGATTTCCTTGACCTGCTTTAAAGGTCTTAATCCTCAGCTACCGATAGCATGATTTTCAGAAAATTTCCTGGTAGATGTTTGGAAAATATATGAAGAACCTACTATATTAGGATAAATTGGTTAACCAATTACCAGTTAACCAAAAGCCAATTACCAGTTAACCAAAAATTAGTAGATCTATTCTTATGTCTAATTTACTACATAACTTTAGTGAAATCAGGATTCAGAGCCCCATAGAAATCATTATGAATCAGATTAAAGGGCTTATTACCTCGGGCCAATTGAAGCCAGGAGATAAATTGCCTCCTGAAAGAAAACTCGCTGAAAAACTAGGTGTAGGAAGAAGCCACGTGAGAGAAGCCATTAGGAAGCTGGAATTCTACGGTATCCTGAAAACGGTTCCTCAAAGTGGGACTATGGTAGCTGGGATTGGGATAACAGCTTTGGAAGGATTAATAACTGATGTACTCAAATTGGAGAATTCAGACTTTGCTTCCCTGGTGGAAACCAGGGTAATTTTAGAACAGCAAACTGCCTACTTAGCGGCTGAAAGAAGGACGGAGGAAGACATCGTAAATATTCAAAAGGCTTTAGATGCCTATGTAGAGAAAGTGGAGGATGGAAAACAGGCTGTTGAAGAAGATTTAATGTTTCATCTAGCCATTGCAGAGGCGAGCAAGAATTCTGTACTAAAGTCTCTCATGCTGATTATTACGCCTGATATTATTCATAGCTTTAATAAGCTTGAGGTTTGTAAAGATGGCAACATCTTTAAGGCTCTCGAGGAACATAAACTTATTCTGGAGCACATTGTAAATGGAAAACCTAGACTGTCTGCAGCAGCTATGCAAGAGCATTTACAAGACGTTCTGGACTATAGTGTTTCCCTACTTGAATGACGGATATTGACATTGAAGGACAACTAACAACTTAATAGGTTAACTGATTCTGGTGCTTTTTGAAAAATGGTGGCTTCGGCTGCCCTGGAGTTTTATTGTCTAAAGTGAATACACTTCTACAGACAAATTACTATCAAATTAATTCTAATAAACTACTATTATGCTACTCGAATTTAGCTTCATCAGAAGGCTTATACAGCATACTTTGTTGATCATAGGCTTTTGTAGTGCCACCTGGGCTTTTGCAGGCCCCACCGCTACCATCACCGGTAAAATGACAGATGCCGATGGTAACGGACTTAAAGGAGGAACTGTACTGGTAAAAGGTACCTCCAATGGCGTTTTTACTGATGACCAGGGAGATTTTGCTATTGACGCAGAACCTTCTGACGTATTGGTTTTCAGATACGTAGGGTATCGAATTCAAGAGATACCTGTAGGAAGTAAAACCAGTATAAATGTGAGCATGGAAGAAGACTTCGGATTACTGGATGAAGTAATCGTTGTCGGATATGGTTCACGTAAAAAGTCGCACAACACAGGTGCCATTGCCCAGGTAACGGGTAAAGAAGTTGCCGCTATCCAGGCCAACCGTGTGGATGATGCCTTGGCGGGTAAGCTAGCCGGTGTCCTGATTCAGAATCAGGATGGAGCACCTGGTGCTGATCCGAGAATTCAAATTAGAGCTACCTCTTCTATCACAGGAGATGCTAATCCCCTAATTGTAGTAGATGGATATCCCATCTCAGGAAGCCTGGCTACTGTCAATCCTAACGATATTGAAAGTATTGAGGTGTTAAAAGATGCTGCTTCTGCGGCCATTTATGGTTCTAGGGGAGCTAATGGGGTGATTCTAGTTACCACCAAAAAAGGGACAGTAGGTAAAACGAATATCAGCTACAATGCCTATGTAAGTACTTCCAGCAGATATGTGAGAGATAATATCAACCCTACTTCTTCAGAATGGGCTGATTTCATTGAAGGTAATATAGCTGATGGAACCTTTGATGTTTCTGAAATGGATCCAGCCTTATTAAACTACAGACTGGACGCCTTTAGAAACTCTCCTGATGTAGTAGCCCTTGAAGATTGGCTATTCAGAGAAGGGTATAGTACTAACCATGACTTGAGTATCAGTGGCGGGACACAAGATGTAAAATACTTTGCCTCACTTGGATACCTAAATACAGAGGGGATAGTGATTACGCAAGGATTTGAGAGATATAATGCCCGTGTGAATGTAGATGCCAAGATTGGAGATAGGATTAAGACGGGAGTGAATATCAACGGATTCTTTGGAGATAGAGACATAGTGGGCCATGATATGAGGGATCTTTTGAGGGCATACAGTGTTCATCCTATTTATCATACAGAAGCCTCTATTGCATTTGTCCAGCAACTGGATCAGCAGGCACAGTCCTTAGGACTTGCATCCTTTGATTCAGGATTTAGAGGAGGTAGTGATGCCCCTTGGAACAGTAGTATTTATACGCTGGAACCGGGAATGACAGCGCAGGACTGGCACTATGGAAGAAGTGGAAATGGGATTGGAGGATCAGGGGATGCCGGCCCAGCTACCAAGCTTGATAATACAGATAGATGGCAAAAGACACTGTTTGGTAACCTAAGTTCATACCTACAGTTCGAGATTGTTGACGGATTGAACATAAAAACCCTCTTTGGAGCAGACATAAGAGATACCAGAGACTATTTCTGGAGAGGACTAGAGTTTGATTCCAGGGCAAGAACTACACAAACAGCTCTGGACCAGACTGAGATAAAGAGAGCCTCTATTCTGAGTGAAACCACTCTGAACTATGCTAAAACCCTGGGTAAGCATGATATTTCTGCTGTAGCGGGTGTGGAGTTCCAGAACTTTTACCTGACAGGTATTTCTTTACAAGGGACCAATGTACCCTTTGGACAGCCACAAAACTTTGCCTTATTAGAGCCGGCAGATATAGCTACCTCAGAAAGAGACGAGACAATTGCTAGAAACAGTGTTTTCGGAAGGATAAATTATGCATATGATAACCGTTATTTGGCTTCCGTGTCTCTCAGGAGAGATGGTGATTCCAGATTCGGAGTGAATAACAGATATGAAACCTTTCCGGCACTTTCTGTAGGATGGAACGTACATAATGAAGCGTTCTACAACTCCAATCTACTGAGTGTATTAAAGCTAAGATTCAGTACCGGATCACTAGGAACAACTTCATTCTTAGGAGCTTACAATTCATTGAGCTTACTGAATCCTCAGGCTACAGTCTTAGGAAACGGATTTCTCATACCTTCAGATGTAGCTAACCCCAATCTGACTTGGCAGACTAATACAGAAACTAACTTTGGTATTAACCTGGGTTTCTTTGATAATCGTTTCAGACTAGGCGTAGACTACTACACTTCTGATATTGAGGATATCCTCATTAACCAAAGCGTATCTGAGGTATTAGGAACTACTTCCATTGCCCTTAATTCAGGAGACGTTCAAAGCTCTGGGATAGAGTTTGAATTTGGCGCAACTGTGATAAACACAAATGATCTGCGCTGGGATGTGAATGCCAACCTATCTACCGTAAATTCTGAAATTACTGACTTAGGGGGACTGGATGAGCTGCCAAGAGTTATTTATGGACAAAGTGGTAGAGGTCCAGTATTCAGAAACTACGTAGGAGGAGAAATTGGAGAAATGTGGGGATTAGAGACCATTGGGCCAGTTGAAATGGAGTTTGTAGAAGACCCAACAAGAAACAACGGCATCAATAGTGGAGAAAGTTATGTAGTAGACCAGAATGGTGATGGCATAATAGACAGAACCAGAACGGTAGAAGAAGGGGGAGACCTAGTGAAAATAGGACAGAATACACCGGATTTCTACTGGGGTCTGAATAGCCAGGTGGCCTATAAAGACTTTGACCTATCTATCCAGTTACAGGGAGCACAAGGTGGAGAAGTATTTAATATTGACCCACTTTACTACAACTCTCAGTGGGGAGGTAGACTAAGAGGAAGCTTTGATGCTAATGGTGATGGAATCGCAGATCATAATAACCTCCCTTATGAGCGTAATAGAAACCAAACGGATGCCACTATTCAGGATGCGTCTTATGTAGCGCTGAGAAATCTGACCATAGGGTATAACCTGAACCCAAGTTGGGCTCGCGTGAGAATATACGTTGCTTCTACTAATCTGCTTTATTTAATGGGAGATGATTATACTTCCTTCAACCCTGAAGGGGTAGAGATCACAAATGGTGGCTACTTAGGACCCACTACCTATGGAGTACAAGTAGGCGCAAGCCCAATCGTAAGAAGCTTCACACTAGGTGCTAATGTTAATTTCTAGGTAAATTTTCAAAGACTAACATAATGAGAACATTATATATCATATTAGGCGCACTGCTATTTACCGTAGCATGCGAGGATTTGGACCAGGTTCCCCCAAATGTTGCCAGCTCAAATTCATTATCAGATTTTGAAGGTGTACTAAATGCTGCATATTTCTACCAGCATGGATCAGTAACCCCCATGGCAGTCATGGGTGATTTCAGGGCAGATAACGC
>JBCCLI010000296.1:0-8301 GCA_039026975.1 Bacteroidota bacterium
TAAAGATTCGTGAATTAGTGGCACAATTTCTACGAGGTAAATTCTAAAGGATAGATCATCATTCATCACAAAGAAAAATGAGCCATCCCGAATCTAGGGGATGGCTCATTTAGTTGATTTTCGTGTATGCGAATCTATCTGGTAAAGATGAATCGGGTAATATAGATCCCATTTCCATCCGTTTCTCCTGCATCAGATTCTACCCCACTTACCACATGAGCTAGTGTCCAGCCTTCCGCGGAAAGCTGATTTAACTTGGAAGTGATCAGGGCATCATTAGAGGCTATGTTCTGAAAGTTAAGCCCTACCAGGGTATAAAGGTTGAGAATTTTGGATTCTGCAAAAGCATCTATTTTAGCATCTTTTCTTTTCACTGAGCCCATCCCACTGTTTTTTCCATTAGTACGCTCCGTAGTGTATTCATCTATGTTCAGTTCGGCTTTGTTTTCTATTAGGCGGGATCTACCCAGTCCTCCAGGGACAATAGATTCTACCATAGTGATCACTTTGTACTCAGTTTGTGAATGCGCGCTTTCAAAGGCAAAGAAGGTGGCCATAAGTAGCCCAAATAATACTTTTTTCATTTTAATGAATGGTTAAAAAACTGGTTGATTCGGTATATTGATAGGAAGAAGATATGAAAAGTAACCTATTCACTCTGCTTTCCTATCCGCTATTTATATATCCTACTAGAAAAATCCTCGAGCTAATGCATAAGAGGTAGAACCTTTCTTTTGCGCGTGCCGCATGGCTTATTAATAGTGCTTCTTTACCTCACCTGAAAACCGTTCTTCAAATTCTCTTCAAAAAATTCTATTTACTTTGTTCCTATGAAAGTGCTGATTGTAGAGGATAATGAACCTTTACTAGAAAATATTAGCCATTTTCTTCGCAAAGAAGGACACACTTGCTTTGAAGCCCAGAACGTACTGAAGGCTTCAGATACACTTATTTCTCAGCCTGTAGATATGGTCATCCTGGATATCATGCTACCGGATGGAGAAGGCTTTGAAGTCCTCACCTGCATACATGATCTGGACATTGATCCGGGTATTCTCATTGTTTCAGCTAGAAATGCTTTAGATGATAAGCTGAAAGGGCTAGATCAGGGGGCGGATGATTACCTAACTAAACCCTTCCATTTATCGGAATTACATGCTCGTATTCAAGCCATACAGAGAAGAAAAAATCCGCAGGGTAATAAGGACATCATTTTTAATGAGTTACTGATCCAACCCGAAAATATGGAAGTATGTGTTCATGACAAACCGGTCAGTTTAACGCCCAAAGAATTTGAGCTACTACTGTATTTCTGGATTAATAAAAACAGAGTATTGACTAAAGCCTCTATTGCAGAACATCTTTGGGGAGATCAACTGGACCTCTACAACTCCTTTGATTTTGTGTATCAGCACATTAAAAATATTCGCAAAAAACTAACCAAGGCAGGTTCCAAGGACTATATCTCCACGGTGTATGGCTTTGGGTATAAATTTAATACCAGACTGGAATGAAGCTACTAGCTAAAACTACCCTTATGTATCTCGCCATTACCTTATTAGTATTTGGCATGGGAGGGGTAATGACTTATCAGCTGGTAACAGAAAGAGTCCAGGGAGAAACTAAGCGATATTTGAGGACTGAATTGGACAGAATCTACCAGAACATCCAAGCTGGCGCACCCTATGAAAGTTTGGTCAATGACAGGCTAGACATTCATATCATAGAAATAGCGGCAAACCAAATTGAGTCAAAGCCTTTGTTTTCAGATACCCTTGTATGGCATGACTGGCATAAGAGTATGCAAACTACTCCCAAGGTAAAAATCACCAAGGAGATTGATGGTACTTTCTACCGCATTTCTTTTTGGGATATCATCATAGAGTCTGAAGATATTTATCAGAGTGTATTCCGATCCCTAAGTAGAACTTTTCTGATTTTGGTAGTCCTGGTGACCATAGCCAGCCTGATTTTCTCTCGTTGGATCTTCAAGCCCTTCCAGCGGACTCTCTCCCAAATTCAGGGATATAAAATTGGAGATCCGGTTCCCTTCGAGCGTACCTACACCAAGACAAAAGAATTTGCCCAGCTGAATAACTTCATAGGGCAGATGCTGCGGAAAATCAGAAGGGACTACCAAAACCTAAAAGAGTTTACAGAGAATGCTTCCCATGAAATCCAAACTCCCCTAGCAGTAGCTACAGGTAAGATAGAGCTACTAATGGCGCATGAAAAATTTGAGCCAGAACAGGCAGAGCAGCTCTTTGATGCATATGACCAACTCCGGAAGCTTTCCAGAATAGTAAAAGGGCTTACTGTGCTAGCCAAGATAGAGAATGGAGAATACGGAAAGGTAGAGCGGATTGACTTTGCTACCATCATATGGAAGGTCTTAGAAAACTTAGATGACATCATTATTCTCCGTAAGATTCAGCAGGAAACATTTATAGAAGAAGGGGTTTTCATTCAAATGGATCCATATCTGGCTGAAATGCTAGTCCAAAATCTATTGGAGAATGCCATCAAGCATAATCATGAAGAGGGCGAGATATATATTCACCTGAGCACTTCTACCTTTGAAGTCCATAATACAGGAGCAGCCCCTGGCTTCCCCACTAAAGAGCTATTTGAACGGTTTAAAAAAGGGAAACACAATGGAACTTCCCTGGGACTGGGACTTGCCATTGTCAAAAAAATATGTGTGACCAGTCAGTTTGAGGTTACCTATGATTTTCATGAAGGGAAGCATTCTATCATCGTACATTTCTAAGGGAAACCTTACCCTTCAGAATTCCTTCAGATTTTCTACCAATTTGGATCAAACTCTTCTCCTACTTTTGGATCATTAAGATACCAAACTACAAACTGATACGTATGAATCGCGCACTAGGTGTTCTGTTGGGACTCTGTATGATATGCCTTTCCACTGCAAGCTATGCCCAAGGTCAGGGAAGAGACGCTAATAGAAGGTCAGCTACTTATAAAATAGTTGGGCAGATAAAAAATGAGGATGGAAAGGTGTTAGAGTATGCTACCATTTCTCTACTAACAGCACAGGACTCTAGTCTGAAAGGGGGAATAGTTACAGACGCTAACGGTCGCTTTGAATTAGAAGTACCTAAAGGCTCCTACCTACTAAAAGTAAACTACATAGGATTTGAAGAAAAGTATGTTTCTTCTATCCAACTATCAGACGAAAAGCCATTTATAAAAGTCCCCTCCATTACGCTTTTACCTGCCTCTACTACCCTGGATGAAGTAGAAATCACCACTGAAAAGTCTCGCGTCCAGTTTGCTTTAGATAAGAGAGTGTTTAATGTAGGGAAAGACCTTAACACCATAGGAGGTACAGCCTCTGATTTACTAGATAATATTCCCTCTGTAACAGTGGATATAGAAGGAGAAGTAAGCCTTAGAGGAAGTAATTCTGTGAGAATTCTCATAAATGGAAGGCCCTCTCTCATGACTAGCGCTGACGCTCTCCAACAAATACCTGCAGACCAGATAGACCGTGTAGAAATAGTAACTAATCCCTCAGCCAGATATGAAGCGGAAGGGAATGCAGGTGTCATTAACATTATCCTGAAAAAAGATAAAAGAAAAGGATGGAATGGTAATATAAATGCCTCTGCGGGCTACCCTGAACAGCATAACCTCT
Organism: Bacteroidota bacterium; assembly: GCA_039026975.1. Lineage (GTDB taxonomy): Bacteria > Bacteroidota > Bacteroidia > J057 > J057 > JBCBKZ01. The sequence goes on from JBCCLI010000296.1 coordinate 3,659, forward strand.
CTACTAACATCAACTACAGACTTAATAAACTAAATCTATTTGCGGGGGGAGGATTCAGATATAGAGATACCCCAAGGCCTTCTTATGAAAGAAGACAAGATTTTGATGATGCAGGCGAATTAGAAAGAATTTTTGAGACGGATGAGGACAGAAGTAGAGGAGGGTTATCCTATAACGTAAGACTAGGGCTGGATTATCAGATTAATAAATATAATACGCTTACGGGTTCTTTAAACTACAGACTAGGAGATGACTTTAATGACTCTGACATCATTTATACTCAGTTTAACAGACTGGGGGCCCTGGATTCATTAGGTGCTAGGAATTCTTTTGAAGAAGAAGATGAGGAAGACCTGGATTACAATCTTACCTGGGAGAAAACCTTCGCGCAGAAAGACAGGAAATGGACTACTTCTCTCATCTTTTCTAGTGGCTGGGAGAGGGAAGCTATGGAAGCAGAAAACCAGGAGCTAGACATAATCAACAGGAACCCGGTAGAAGCACCAAATGATCTTCAAGACATCCTTAATCAGGAAAACCAGGAGGTCTGGACCTTCCAGTCAGATTATGAGCACCCTTTCAATAAAACCAAGAAATTTGAAGCAGGCGTAAGAACGGGTATTAGGAGAATAGGCACGGAGTATAAAGTAGAGGATTTTAATCCTGAAACCCAGTTGTGGGTCAGGGATCCAAGACTTAGTAACCAATTCAGATACGATGAGAATATTTATGCTGCCTATGCTAGTTATGGGGATAAAGTTAATAAGCTCAGCTATCAAGTAGGCTTGAGATTAGAGCACACGGATGTACTCACAGAGCTAAAGGAAACGGGAGAACGAAATGAGCAAGTATACACCAATCTCTTCCCAAGCTTATTTCTAAACTACGAGCTTCCGGGAGAAAATTCTTTACAGGTGAGCTACAGCAGAAGGGTGAGAAGACCTCGTTTCTGGGATTTAAATCCATTCCTTTCCTTCTCTAATCCACTAAGTCAGCGGACAGGAAACCCTAACCTTCAACCTGAATTCACTGACTCATATGAAATTAACTACATCAAATACTTCAATAAGCTCTCCCTGAACATGAGCTTATATGCAAGAGACACCAGAGATCTGATCCAGCGTATAGCCAGAAGAGAGTCCACTACAGATCTGGCAGGAAACACCCAAGAAATCATTATCAGAACTACTGAAAACCTGGGTACGCGTCAGGACTATGGCCTGGAAGTGGGGGTCAACCTGGAAATAGGAGACTGGTTAGATCTGAACTCTAACTCTAATTTCTACCAGGGAGTAGTTAATGGAAATGCGCAAGGGTTTGAAGAGATAACCCGCTTCTTTAGCTGGACTACTCGCATGAACGCCCAAATCAAAATAGACGCTAAGACAGATGCTCAGCTTACCCTTAATTATAGAGGCCCAGAAAAGAACCCTCAAGGAAGAAACTTAGACTTCTTCTACACAGACCTGGGTATAAGCAGAGATATTCTCAAGGGTAAAGCTACCGTTAACCTCAGGGTGCGAGATGTGTTCAACTCAGCTACCTGGCAGTATGAAGCCTTTGGAGATAATTTCTTTATGTACCGCGAAGGAAGATGGCGTGTCATTCAGCAGGTATTTGTAGGGTTTAACTACCGGATTAACCAGAAGAAAAGGCGAGGAAGAAGAGGAGGAAGAGAAGGATATTCAGGCTATGGGGGTGAGGATAAATAGATAATCATTTTCTTTCTGTATACAAGGGCCTTCCTACATTTGGGGGCCCTTTCTTAGGGGTACATACTCCTTAGTTTGATATAAACCCTAATATTCGAATCATTGATAGAAGTATTATCCTCTTCGTCAGACTATTTGGAATTCCAAAACAAGTTTCATTTATCCACATAATTCCCACATGTTATCCATATATTTATCCACATTTACTTTTTCTTTAGCCTAACTAAGGCCGAAATATCCATAGGAAAGGAGGTTTCCTTTTGGGATTATATTAACTTAGGCCATGTTTGAGATAAAAGATTCTCACAGGGAAATACTGATTGGGGGGGTACTAACAAGCTAATTTCTTGAAGGCTATCGGGCTGTTTACACGGTCCATAATCCTCAATGCAGTATGTGTGATGAGAATTAATGGTTCAAACATAGTCTTAGCAAAAAGGCTTGCTGGAAATCATGAAAGAGGTTATTCGCCGAATAAAGACCTTTGCATCCATTCACCCTGAACCTGAGAAACATCCTGAATCATGGTTCTTGCAAGAGCTAAAAGAGTTCTCTGAAAAGGGGAATCTGGTTCTGCATGAGGTATATGAACAAGCAGGTAAGGTAGACCACAGGTCTATTTTCAGATATAGTGGAAAAGGAGATCTCCTGGCTGAAATACTCTACAAAGCTGATGGGACACTCTGGGAAACTACCACCTACATAAGGGGAAAAAAAGGAAGACTAGATGAAATCCATCATCAGTATGAGGATGGGTCCAGCACAGTCACCCGTGTCTCTTACCAAAACCACACGGAAGAAATCAGAATCCTGGATGAAGAAGGGTCACTAGATAGCTTAACCAAAAAAAAGTTTGATCTTGACGGAAACCTCATAGAAGAAATCCTCCTAAACGAGCAAGAGGAGATAGAACAGCAACTTCAATTTTCATATGATGAGGAGGGCAGACTGACAGAAAGATTAGACATAGATGCTAAAAATGAAGTCCAGATAAAATACTCTCTCCGATATGATGAAAGAGGTAATCTCGCCACTAAACTAGGGATCACCCAGGAAGGAAAAATAGCAGAGAGATACTCCTACCTCTATGATAGAGAGGGGAGATTAGTGGAAGAAAGAGAAAACGGATTGGTGGTGCAGTATAGCTATGACCAGGAGGGGAAATGCGTTAAAGAGGAGACCTTAAATGCCCAGGGAGTTCCTGAAGCCACCCGCCACTTCCGCTATAATAAGGAAGGTCTACTCAGTGGCAGTTTCTCCTACCAGACTGGGGATCAGTATGAGATAGAGCCTCAAGTAGTAGCACGTACCAAGCCCTCTTACCTTAGTACCCGCATAGAATATGAATACTTTTAGAAAACTTTAACACTTATACTCTATCTGTGTAAGCTGCCTGACACGTATTTTTTAGATGGTATAACAAATTGCCTATACTTGAACATCTCAGGTTCATATGTAGTTAAACCTATAATTAAGAAACTCCGTCATGTCTAATATTCGTATTCCCAAGCCGTGGGAGCTGAAGGGGCTTAGGCCTATTGATGAAAACATCTATCAGAATAGAAGAGCCTTTGTAAAACAGCTAGGCTTGCTGGGTATAGGTGCTATGGCAAGCCCCATGCTATTAGGGGCCTGTAAAAATCCAAATAGTCAGCAGTCATCTTCCCCTACAGAGGAAGCCCCCAGCTTTACCTTCGAGGGCATGGATGAGCTCTATCCCGCCACCCTAAATCCGGCTTATACCTTAGATAGAGATCTCACCAAGGAATACGATGCCACCCATTACAATAATTTCTACGAGTTTATTAAAGATAGAGACATCTACACCATTCATAGATTTGTAGACACCTTTGATACTAGTGATTGGAAATTTGAGGTAACGGGAATGGCGGAAAATACAGGGACTTTTTACCTGGAGGAAATGATGAAAAAGTTTCCCTTAGAAGAAAGAACCTATCGGTTTAGATGCGTAGAGCGCTGGGCTATGGCAGTGCCTTGGACAGGCATATCTCTGGCCAGCATGCTCAAGTTTTTCGAGCCTAAAAATAAAGCCTCCTACGTACAGTTTGCCACGGCTTCCAGACCTAAAGAAATGCCTGGCCTAAAGAACCAGCCCTGGTATCCTTGGCCCTATTTTGAGGGCCTCAGGCTGGATGAAGCTATGAATGAATTGGCCTTCGTGGCTACAGGAATTTATGGGAAACCCCTTCCTAAGCAGAATGGCGCACCTATGAGGCTAGTTGTCCCGTGGAAGTATGGCTACAAAAATATCAAGTCCATTGTCAAGATACACTTTACTAATAAACAGCCGGAAACTTTCTGGAATAAGCTTCAGCCTTCAGAGTATCCTTTCATCTCTAATGTGAATCCTGAGAAGCCTCACCCCAGGTGGTCCCAGGCGCAAGAGTATATGCTTCCTGATGGAGAACAGATGCCTACACTCAAGTATAATGGATATGGTGAGTTCGTAGCTAAACTATACGAGGCCTAATAAAGAATTTTACACTTTGCTCAGCCGCATGTTGCTCTTGATTAGCGCATGCGGCTTTTTATTTCAATTTCTTGAAATTGTATGATTAGGGTATTCCCTTGCGTTAGTAGATACATACATAAGGAACATATTGATAACCCATTGCTAACCTGTTAGCTGATTGATTTGAAAAGAACTATGAAAAAAATGTCAACTTTTGTGGGGATTTGCATGCTGATACTGTTCGGGACGGCATTTTCTCAAGATTACACATCGATTGCGGAAAACTATCTATCCACTCATTATAAAGACCTGGGACTATCTCCAGGGGACTGGGACGAACTAGAACTACAGCGCGCTTACACAGATGATTACAGTGGCGCCACCCATATCTACCTAAAGCAGAAATTCAACCAGATAGGCATACATGAAGCCATCCTGAATATCACCATGAATAAAAA
>JBCCLI010000297.1:0-8265 GCA_039026975.1 Bacteroidota bacterium
CTGGAATATGAACTCCTTCCTCAGGGAACCCTGGCTGAGGCCCTACGTGCAGGGGGAGCAGGGATAGGCGCTTTCTACACACCTACGGCTGCGGGAACGCCATTAGCAGAAGGGAGAGAAACAAGAATCATCAATGGTATTGAGCAGGTATATGTCCAAGCCTTGAGGGGAAATGTAGCCTTTATACGTGCCTGGCAAGCTGATGCTGCCGGAAATCTCCGCTACCGACTTACGGAAACTAACTTCAACAAAGCTATGGCCACAGCGGCAGACCTGGTCATAGCAGAAGTGGAAGAGATCGTACCCGCAGGTGATATTCCGCCTGATCAGGTACATACACCGGGATGTTATGTAGACTATTTAGTAGAAGCCAAACTCACCCTGGAAGATCTAGGCTACTCAGCTTCCGTAACGGCTGCCAGAAACCCCAATGCGACCAAGCTAACTATTGCCAAGAGAGCAGCCAAAGAATTGAAGAAAGGAGACATTGTCAACCTGGGCATAGGTATTCCTACCTTTGTGGCAGACTTCATTTCCAAGGAAGATGGGGTCATTCTCCATTCTGAGAATGGGATGCTGGGTGTGGGACCAGCTCCCCAGTCTGGAGGAGCTATGACCTACCCTGTCAATGCGAGCAAAAGTCCGGTAACGGCCCTACAAGGGAGTAGCTATTTTGACAGTGCAGACTCTTTCGGGATGATTAGAGGAAAGCATGTGACGGTAGCTTTAATGGGTGGTCTTCAGGTAGATGAACAGGGAAACCTGGCCAATTGGGCTGTCCCCGGAAAGCCTTTACTGGGCGTAGGAGGTGCCATGGACTTAGCCAAAGGGGCACAGAAGCTCATCATCACCATGACCCACCTCAATAAGGATGGCTCACCTAAAATTGTGAAAGCGTGTGATCTTCCCCTCACAGCTAAAGGAGTAGTAGATATAATCATTACTGATTTGGCTATTTTTCGGTTCCTGGAAGGTAACCTCACCTTAACCGAGCTTCAGAATGGCGTTTCTCTAGAAGAGGTGAGACTAAAGACAGGAGCCGAATTTATAGCATTATGAATGTTCAATGACTGAGTTTTGAATGGATGAATGTTGAGGTAGAGAAGAAAAATCTTTCCTCCAAGCCATATAAGTCCTCCTTTCTATTATTAACCTGTGAATGAGTATTGCTGATCAAGCCCGTAGAGCTGAAACCTTGGTAGAATAAAGCATTATCCATATGAGCCCTGTTAAGGGCGGCACCTAAGCAGAATGACGAGTGTTGAATGCTAGATATCAGATATAGAGACTTATATTTTACTTCGCTTGGTCATTCTCCAAAACATCATCAAGGTTACCAGCCCTTCCATTGATGGTTCCAAAATTAGTATCAGATATTTCTCGGTAAGCGGCTAAGTCATGACCCTCTCCGTAAGTAGCTTGCAGTTCCGTCATCTGAGCCTTTAGCTCTTCTACCACTTCTGCATAGGCAGGATCATCTATGACATTATTCATCTGAGAAGGATCTTTCTCCAGATCATACAGCTCCCATACATCTATGCTGTAGTAGAAGTGTGCAAGGGTATATTTATCTGTTCGGATACCATAATGAGGCTGCACATGGTGCCAGAAGGGGAACTCATAATAGTGGTAGTAAATAGACTGTCGCCAGTCAGCAGGGGTATTTCCTTCTAAGGCAGAGGCAAAACTTCTCCCATGCATCTCTTGGGCTGTTTGTATGCCGGCTACATCCAACAAGGTCGGAGCAAAATCCACATTGGCAATTACATCCTCATTCATACTCCCCGCTTGTACGTGCCTAGGATACCTCACGATGAAAGGCATTCTCAAGGACTCTTCATAAATAAAGCGCTTATCAAAGAAATTATGTTCTCCCAGATAAAAACCCTGATCAGCAGTCAGCACAATCATGGTATTCTCAGATAAACCATTCTCTTCCAGATAGTCAATTACTCTTCCTATATTATCATCTACTGATTTCACACAGGCCAGGTAATCTTTGATATATTTCTGGTACCGCCACTTTCTTCCTTCCACTTCTCCCAGCCCTTCAGGATCTACAATTTCTCCTCTTTGCACACCGTAAAATCTCCACCTGAGAAGCTCCTCTGGACTTAGGTCCTCTGGGGGGGTCATCTTCATGTCTACCCTACTTAGAAAGTCCATGGTCATGTCTGTATCTCCCATAGTTAACTCTCTTCCTTCATAATCATCATCAAAATTATCCGGATAAGGCATTTCTATGTCATCCCATAAGGTTTCATATTTTTTGTCTGGTTCCCATGCACGGTGGGGCGCCTTGTACTGGAGTAGCATGAGGAAGGGTTTTTCCTGATCTCTCTTGGTACCCAGCCAGTCTAGGGCAAAATCTGTAGTGAGATTGGTAGCATAGCCTTCTTCCTTTACCCTTTCTCCATTATGGTTATAGACGGGATCCCAATACAGCCCCTGCTGGCCCGCTTCTACATGAAACTTAAACTCATCAAAGCCAACCGGTTCAGATCCTAGATGCCACTTCCCAAACAGGGAGGTCTGGTAACCATTTTGCTGAAAGGCCTGGGGAAAGGTCCATTTTGCAGTATCAAACTGACCTCCGTTGTGGTTTTTATAATATCCATTGACGTGGCTGTAATCTCCCGTGAGAATAGCTGCCCGACTAGGACCACAAATGGCATTGGTACACATCACATTTTGGAAGAGCATCCCTTCCTTAGCCAGCCTATCCATATTAGGAGTAGGGGCTATATCATCGTAGATTCCATTCTCATATATGCTGAGGGCCTGAGTGGTCATATCATCAGCCATGATGTAGATGATATTGGGAGCGGTTCCAATAACTTTCTCCTGAGTTTCTTCTTGCTCACAAGAAGTAAGGCCTACTGGCACAGATCCTAGTAGAATAAGCAGTCCAAAAAGTTTCAATGTACGCATGCGAGGAAAATTATTAACGTCTGAGTTTCTTAAACCAAAAGAGCCATAGGCTAGCTATGGCTACTTAGTTTATTTATGCGGTAGAGGTAAAATGCATTGTGTCTCTACTACTTTCCTTACCAACAAGATTTTCTACTACATTTTCCGTAATTCTTTCTTGAGAATTTTTCCAGTAGCACTCATAGGGAGTGCCTCCACGAACTCTATCGCACGAGGGTATTTGTAGGCAGCTATATTTCCTTTGGTATATTCTTTTAGGTCATCCTCGGATACTGATGTCCCGTCATTGAGAACCACGAAAGCTTTGATTTCTTCTCCCAGCTTCTCATCAGGAATTCCTATGACCGCAACCAGAGATACCGCCTCATGCTTAATCATTACCTCTTCTACTTCACGTGGGTAGACATTAAGCCCTCCGCGGATAATCATATCTTTAGTTCTGTCCACGATGTAGAAGAAGCCTTCTTCATCTTTGATAGCTACATCTCCAGAATGTAGCCATCCATCTGTAATGGTTTCTGCATTAGCTTCCGGCTTCTTGTAGTAGCCTTTCATGACATTATGCCCTCTGTACCATAGCTCTCCCCTTTCTCCCTGGGGGACTTCATTTCCTTCTGAATCCACTAATTTTACTTCTACGCCCCAGACAGGTGTTCCTATAGAGCCAGGCTTTCTGCCTACTTTCAGCTGATTGAAGGTAACCACAGGAGAACCCTCAGACATACCATAACCCTCCAGGATAGGCACATTAAATCTTTTCTCAAAATCATGTAGCACCTGCACGGGCAGGGAAGCCCCTCCTGATACGCACAGCCTAAGGTTCTTGGAAATTTCTGCGTAGTCAAACTCATCTCCCTTGTAAGAGACAAGCCCCCAGTACATGGTAGGTACCCCGGCAAAAACGGTTACCTTATGTTTCTGGAGTAAGCCAAATACTGATTGGGCATCGAACCTGGGCAGCAAAATATTGGTGCTACCTCTGAGAATGCCTGCATTCATGAGACAGGTCATAGCAAAGATGTGGAAGAGAGGAAGTACAATCAGCTGGGTATCATCAAACTCATCTCCCCCGAATAGATCTTTACAGATAATGGCATTCAGCATCATGTTAGAGTGCGACAACTCTGCTCCTTTAGGCCTACCCGTAGTACCTGAGGTGTAAATGATGACAGAGCTATCTTCTGGACTGGTACGCACCGTTTCAAATTGTGGGGATTGACCAGCCATAAGAGATCCCAGGGTTTCTGTTCCTTCTATAGCGGAAGGCATTTCCGCTTTAGGCATGATCATGAAAAAGTGCTCACATTGACTGGCTTCCTGGAAACCTGCATATCCCATCTTGCCCATAGGAAGTTCATCTGTCCCAACAAAGCAGAAATAGGCCTTAGCTTCACTATCACTCAGGTGGTAGGCTATTTCATCCTTTTTTAACAAGACACTGAGTGGAACCACTACCGCACCCGCTTTGAGAATACCAAAGTAAATTATGGGATAGTAAGGCAGGTTAAAACAACTGATAGCTACCTTATCTCCGGGTTGAATCCCTTTAGCTTTTAGCCCATTAGCTACTTGGTTAGCGGCACCATTCACCTGGGCATAGTTCAGGGTGGTATCCATAAAGGTGAAAGCAGCTTTGGTAGGAAGACGACGAGCACTGTCTTCCAGAATAACAGATAAATTCAGCATAGTAATAGTAGTCCGTTAAAAAGTTATATATATCCTATTTCTTCAGTCAATTTAATCTTGCTTTTCATAAAGTTGCCTGTCCCAAAAGCTGCTTCCTTCCCCGCCTCATTTACTAAGGTAGCTTCTGCAATAAACAGCTGACTGGATTTAGTCTTTACCGTCCCTGTAGCTACAATCTTTCCCTTATTGACAGGCCTTATCAGGTGAATATTAAAAGAGGTGGTAAGCACAAATACATCTTTCACCATAGAATTTACTGCAAAAAAGGCCGCATCATCCAATAATTTAAAATAGACAGAACCATGAATAGCTCCCAAAGCATGGAAATACTTGTCTGCAATAGTCAAGCTTATTGATGCTTGCCCTAAGTTAATTTCGCATTCGGTAGTATCAAAAATTTTCGTATTCACATTTGCCTGTAAATACATACGCCTAAGTTTTTCGAAGTGCTCAGTATTCATGAGTGTAGAAGGATATCAACCATCAGGACAGAAAAAACAGCTATTTTAGATTAGCTTTTGTAAAAAGCTATGAGAACCTCATCTAATAGAGCCAGGGGATAGCTGAGACAATCCCAAACGCTATCCTTAAGTTAGCTATTATGGACCATTTCCCTACTCTTTACACTGAAAGATTGATCCTCCGCAAAATGACTGTGGATGATATCCCCTCCCTACTGAAACATGTTAACAATAGGGCTATCACGGATCAAATCATAAACTTCCCTTATCCCTACCAGGAACCACAGGCTGTCTTTAGAATGAGTTATGTCCACCGAGGCTTTAAGAAAGGAGAGCGATTTGTATTTGCTATTACCCTGAAAGAGAAGAAAGAACTCATAGGAGAAATCAGCCTACATCTTGATAAGGCCCAACCTATAGCTGAAGTGGGCTATTGGGTAGGAGAACCCTTCTGGAATCAGGGAATAGTTACTGAAGCCCTTAAGCGTTTGCTTAGCTTTGGCTTTGAAGTAGTAGGGCTAGATCTAATCTTTGCTACTTACAGCAAGGAGAATATCGCTTCTGGAAAAGTCCTACTCAAAAATGGTATGCAAATAGTGTCCCCTGGTCAGTACCATCCCACTATCCATACCCCTACTCAGAAGGTAGTATCCTATCAGCTAACAAAGGAGGAGTACCATAAAACTAACTCAGCATCTTAGTAATATCTGCTTGGGTAAGCACCACTTTCATTTCCTTCACTTTCCCTCCTGTAACGTAGATGCCACTCCGGCTTTGGAACTCCTGATGAAAGGCAGCTTGATAAATCAATCTTGCTCCTTTATCTGCAGATTGAAAGAATAGATTCCGGATCGGTAATAACCACTTGGGCATTCCACTTCCTTTGGTCATTTTAGTTTTACTAGCACCTGGATCTACGGATACTATTCGTAAGTTAGGTAATTCTTTTGCCAGAGCATTCATAAGAGCGACCAAAGCTGCCTTAGATTTTACATAAGATCCCATAAGCTTCACGAATTTCTTAGGTCTCTTAAGCTCTGCTAAATCTATGTCCTTTTGGTTGTGTAAATTGCTAGTAGCCGTACTTACCACAAAGGGCTTTTCAGCTTTATCCAGCATAGGGTTAAGGGCCTTAGTAAGCAGATAAGGGGCTAAGGCATTCACTTCAAACTGCATTTCATTTCCTTGTTCAGAATAGTATGCCTTGTCTGTTAACAAACCGGCATTATTGAACAGCCCATCTATATGCTCCCACCTTTGGGATATATCTTTAGCTACTTCAGCTATTTGGGTATGCTTACTTAGATCACATAAGAAAAAATCAATCTTCTCTTCTTCACCTAGTATTTTTAGCGTCTCCTGTTTTCTACCTTCCGTTCTTACGATTAAGCCGAGCTGATGGCCTTCTGCCAGTAGCATTTTTGATAACTCAAGACCGATTCCTGAGTGTCCTCCTGTAAGCAAGTATTTCATACTGATGGGTTAATGTGGGAAAAGTGTACTATTGGAATAGCAATTCCTAGGGCATGTTACAAAAAGCTGAGCAGCCATAAAAAAAGGAGTTAACATTATGAACCTAGTTTCAGCTAAATAAATCTAGTTGTCCACCCTTGGGAGGTTTTTCAAATCCCTTTATGGTTCTGCCCCCATATTTCCAGGAATCTCTTTTCTCTTTCTCCAGTACCTCCTCTACTGACGCTTTAGGCTCGTGTTTCTCTTCTATCTTCCTGGCCATATTACCTAGTTTCTGAATAGCTTTTTGTTTATCTGTCTGTCCCAGCTTAGCCATATCTACAGCCTTCCTTAGGGTAGTGAGGGTTTCATCATACACCTTAGTGGGAACGGGATAAGGATTTCCACCCTTGCTACCGTGTGCAAAAGAGAACCTGGCTGGATCACTAAATCGGGTGGGTGTTCCGTGTATAACTTCACTTACTAAGGTGAGAGATTGAAGCGTTCTTGGGCCTAAGCCTTTCAGGAGCAGCAAGTCCTCAAATTCTTTGTGCTGCATTTCTTGGGCCAGCTGTAATACGCCTCCTAACCTCTTTATGTCCACATCCCTGGCCCTGACGCCTTTGGTAGCAGGAACCAACAGCTTAGGTATTTCTTTGAGAATTTTTTCAGGATCTTCAGAAGTAATATCCAGGATACCTTTTCTAGTATTAGAAGCAGCTTCAGCTACCAGATTTAGAATATCTCCCTGGTTATCTCCACAGACGGCAGCATGAGGTTCATTCACAAAGGAGGTAATGGCACCTGAATGCCAGTGATACCTTCTGGCACTATTATCCTTAGTATTCATCCCCTGTTGGACTACTGCCCACTCCCCTCCCGTACTCAGTACAAAATTATGGATGTATAATTGGTAGCCGTCCTGCACAGCCGTATTATCAACTTTGGCTATGAGTTTACTATTTCTTGAGAGGAGATCTCCATCCAGTCCTGTACTATCTCCTATCCGGACTAGCTCATTTGGCGTTTTCAGAGAGTGTTTACCCTTTCCCCCACAGATGTACAAGCCCAGCTCATGCCCATGTGGATTCACAGAACGTTTTAAGGCCCTCATAACGGTAGTAGTAACGCCGGAAGAGTTCCAATCCATTCCTATCACTGCCCCAAAGGACTGAAACCAAAAAGGATCAGCCATTTTAGCCAAGAGGTGTGCATGCCCATATTCTGTGAGAATAGCCTCCACTATAGCCAGACTCATCTTAGTCATTCTCTCAAATAACCAGTTGGGGACACTCCCGCCCATTAATGCCAAATCTGCTGAACCTGCTTGCTTCATACTTTCAAGATAACCACGGAGAGTACCTTTGGGTTCACTTCTTTCTTCCTAAGTAAGAGCTTGAGGTATCCTCTCCTATATTCCTGATGGTCTTTTTGTACATCTTCAGCTTCCCTACTCTTTAAAGTACTTTGTTATATGTTAGTCTAATTCTGGAGAATACCCATATAGCAGTTTCTCTTTCAGATATTCAATATCGGTATCACTTACGTTTAGGGCTTGCCGGAAAAATTGCTCTGTGCTGCCATACTTCTTTTCAATGGTGGAAAAGGCGGCTTCCAGGTAGCTCTCGTCCACATTCATCAGCATACGTAGGTTATCACGGTCAATACCATAAAAAATAGCTGCCTGACGCACCCGTTTCTCCATGTTTTCATGAAGGTAGTAGTTTGACATAAG
>JBCCLI010000298.1:0-8231 GCA_039026975.1 Bacteroidota bacterium
CAAGAGGACACGTTTGAGTGGACACGGGTATGTAAGTACGGATTTAGGATAAATAAATGAACGTTCTATAAAGCTTCCTAAACAGTTAATAAGCTTGTATCAGTCTACGTTTTCAGAGGTTAAATGGGAAAAATAGCCTCTCAAGGACTCAAAAGTGGAAAAATACCGAGATACACATTTATACATAAACTTACATTTGAAAAAATATTTATTTACTGGCCTATTTGGCAGAAAAAAGCCGCTTACTAGCTCAACAAGTCCTTTTACACATTTTCTTACTCTTTAAAATCATTTTTTTTACTTAAACACTGTTTATTGAATATAAATCTTACAGCAAAAATTATTGCTAAACCTGTACTATTTGATTCCTGCACAATTTGGGGAAAAGCACATCGTAATAATGTTGTCTCGCAAATACGGATTGAAAAGCATATTGATGAACTTATTGCAAAACTTTTACCCTAATCAAAAGCTCAAATCCTTCTTCTGCATATTAGTCTTCTTGGCCGCCTATTTAGTGCCTACTTATACTTTCGGACAAAACATCTGGTTAGAGCCTGAGTGTGGCAGCTCAGGTGCTAACTGGTCTATAAAAACTGATGCGCAAGCCTCAGGAGATTCATACATTACTTACGAATTAAATGACAGCTTCAGTGAGCCCCCAGCTACAGGAGATGATCAAGTCAGAATAGCTTTCACCGTGGTCCAAGCAGGAAACTACAAAGTGTGGGCACGGGCTAAGGCACCTCAAGGTGCTGGTGATTCCTTTTGGTTTAGATTAGATAATGAGGAGTGGATCAAATGGAAAAGTATTAAGAAGGGTGATACCTTCAACTGGGGTAGAGTCCTGGACTCTGATAATGGAAATCAGAATGTTTCTGTAAACCTGACAGCCGGAGAACACTTAATCACTATTGGGTATAGAGAAAGAAACGTGCAGTTAGATAAGGTTTTCCTAAGCTTAGAAGCTACTACCCCTTCTGGTGTAGGTGGAGAAAGTAGTAACTGTGGACCTAGAGAGAATGCGTGGTTAGAAGCAGAATGTGCTACCGTAGGGGAAAACCTAAGTAGCTATGATAATGATCAGGCCTCCCAAAATCAGGCCATCCTCATGAATGGAGCTGATCAGTTGTCTGCTCCTTCTAATGACCCTAATGACAGAATCATTTTAGAAGTAGAGGTGCCAGAAAGTGGTAATTATAATGTGTTTGGGAGATTATCCTCTGAAGATGAAGAAGCTAATTCCCTCTGGTTAAAAGCCAACAATGACAACTGGGTTAACTGGGATAACATTGGAGAAAGTGGGATTCAAGCCAGCCAGGTTACTACTAATTCTGCTACTGATCTACCTGTCATCCCTGGATATGCAGCTTTTGCTATGGATGCAAAGGCGGGGAGGGGGGGAAAAGTGTATAAGGTCACCAACCTAAAAGATAGCGGTAGCGGCTCTCTTAGAGAGTGTGTGAATGCAAGTGGAGCCAGGGTATGTGTATTTGAAACCTCTGGGGTGATCAGACTAAAAGACCAGTTGAAAATCAGAAATCCATTTATCACCATTGCAGGTCAGACTGCTCCTGATCCAGGTGTGATGATATTTGGCCATCAGGTGGTGATAGAAACTAATAATGTTCTTATCCAGCATATAGGGATGAGGGCAGGAGATTTGAATTATAATGGGAGTAAAAGGTCTACTGATTATGACTGTGTTTCTATTAGAAAAGGAAGTGATAGAGTAATCCTGGATCACGTAAGCCTGGGATGGGGAGCAGATGAAAACATGGATTTACTCGGAAATGTAGGAGAGGTATGCCTACGAAATGTCATGATCACCAATGCACTTAATGCCAAAAATCATGGATTTGGTGCACTCTTCTATGACAGAGGGAAAGTGTCAGTGGAAGGCTCTCTCTTCGCCAACCTGGACCAAAGACAGCCTATGAGTAGGGTCAGCCACTTGATTCACGTAAATAACCTCCATTATAACAGAGGGTTGCGTTTTGCCCAATTTTCCGCCCACCAAAGCACTGATAATAAAACCCTCAACTCATTGGTAGGGAATGTGTATGTAGAAGGACCTAGCAGGAGAGGGAGTATAAAGCCCATCTTACTTCACAGAGGAGACCTGGGGCCAGGAACTAAAATGTACTTAAAAGATAATTACTGGAAGAGTAATATTAATTCTTCCGGCAGCATGGGTAATCAGTGGTCCTTAGTAGAAGACCAGGGGGGTAATGGAAACATTAAAGCTGATAAAGCACCTGTCTGGGTAAATGGAATAAGAGTCCTAACAGAAGAAAAGCAAATTATAGACTATGTGTTAACTAGTGTAGGGCCGCGCCCAGCGAGAAGAAATTATCTCGACCAGCAAGTCATTGAAGATTATCAGAATGACAACGGAAGAATTATAGACTGTGTCAGCGGTTGTAGTAATAATGCTGGAGGTATTCCCAAGCTAGCTGAAAATACCAGACGGCTAAGTATCCCTCTTAATCCTAATGGAGATGAAGACGGTGACGGATATACAAATCTGGAAGAATGGCTTCATCAGCTGGCAGCAGAGGTGGAAGGAAAACCATATGAGCCCGGAGATAATACAGGAGGAGGTAACCAGCCTAGCTTAGTAGGCGCATTCTCATGGCATAAGCTTACGGATGCGAACCAGCAGGACTTCCCTAAAACTGTAAATCTCCAAGCTGGAAAAAATATCATAGAGATCGCTCGTAGAGAGGCAGGTGTTATCCTGGATAAACTGTATCTCACTAAGGCAGAAAATACCCCTGGAGGATTAGGAGGAAATGCCTATAACTGTACTATGGGGGCAGAGGAATTCACCTCCATACGTATAAATGCAGGCGGCAGCACGTATAACGCCAGTGGGAATAAAATTTTTATAGCTGATAATTTTTTCACGCTACCTTCTAATACAGCAGCCTATAACGCCGGAGTATCAGAAACCCTGGATGAAGGACTGTATAAAACGGAGAGAAAAGGAAATGCATTTGGCTACAATATACCCCTAGCAAACGGTGAATATGATATTCGCCTCAGGTTTGCTGAGCTTCGGTGGTTAGAAAGTGGGAAAAGAAGGTTCAATGTAAAAATTGAGGGAGCCGCTGTCCTGAATAACTTTGATATATTTTCATCAGGAGCATTTGGGATGGCTGTAGACAGGGAGTTCCAGAGAGTAAGTGTACAGGATGGCACCTTAAATATTGACCTTCAAGCTACGGCTGGGGAGGCGCAGATATGTGCCATCGAGGTTCTACCTGCCGGTAGCCTAAATGAAAATGGGAATACAGCCCCTTCTTTCACTATTAGTGGTGATTTACTTCTCACTAAAGACTTCGAGGGCATAAAAGCGGTAAATGTTTTCCCAGATCCTGTAAGTGAGGAGGAAGCCTCCCAGGGAGTCACTTACTCATTGACACCAGCTTTCAGCTTAATATCAAACATCAGTATTAACCAGAATACAGGTGAAGTACAGGTCAAGGCACTGAATGGTGTCACAGGTTCAGAAGAATTTACCATTGTGGCTAATGATGGACAGGATAAGAATAATATCTATACCCAGACTTTCAAGCTAGTCATTCTCTCTGATGAGCCTACCTCTGTAGGAAATGGAGGGTCTACCATTCGAATTAATGCAGGTGGACCTGCCTTCACTAATTCTGCCGGTCTTGAGTTCCAGGCAGACAAGTATTTCCTGGGGAACACCAGCGAATATACAGTCAACAGTGAAATTGCGGGTACACAGGATGATGTCCTCTACCAGTCAGAAAGATGGGGATACGAGT
The DNA here is from genome assembly GCA_039026975.1 of Bacteroidota bacterium. Lineage (GTDB taxonomy): Bacteria > Bacteroidota > Bacteroidia > J057 > J057 > JBCBKZ01. The sequence continues at coordinate 3,795 of JBCCLI010000298.1, forward strand.
TTAGCTACCAAATTCCTGTCATCAATGGAGAATATAATGTGGTACTACACTTTGCTGAGGTGTACTGGAGTGATGCCGGCAAAAGAGTCTTTGACATCAGCGCAGAGGGGGAAGAATACTTCTCTAGCTATGATATCTACGAAGAATATGGAAAGAATGCAGTAGCCGTGGAGGTCCTGAATGGCGTCATAGTAGCTGACGGTGTCCTTAACCTGGACTTTCTAAGCAGGAAGCATATGGCTAAAATTTCAGCTATAGAAGTGATTACCACCTATAATCCTGGATTAGCCAGCCTTGACTCCAGACAGTCTGTGAGAATAAACTGTGGAGAGAATGAGGAGAAAGCCTTTGGAGGATACATCTTCCAGCCTGATGTGTGGTTTGTCAGTAATAATACTAACAGCTTGCTGAATGATAACATTGGGATAGCTTCTACTAACTATGATGAGATCTACCGTACGGCAAGAAGTAGCCAAATTAGTGGAGAAGGCTTTGGATACAAGATCCCAGTAGAGAATGGCCAGTACGTAGTATACCTACACTTTGCCGAGATTTATTGGGGAGTTCCCGGAGGGGCCACTGGTGGAAAAGGAAACAGAATCTTTACCATCACCATGGAAGATGAGGTCATAGATGAAACCTATGACATCCTGGATAAGACTGCTCCTGGAAGCGCCTACGTAGAGAGAATAGAAATAGAGGTAACTGATGGATTTCTTGATCTGGACCTGAATGCCATTAATGGGAAACCTATCATCTCAGCTATTGAGATTCTAACACCCGCTGAAGAAGAAACCTCTATAGGTAGTCAAAGCTACCTGGATCAGCAAGGGTCCTCTATTTTATCTGGCCTTTTCAATGATGTGAAAGTATTTCCTAATCCAGCAAACAGCGCTACCAGGCTGATGGTCAACAGTGAAATAGACGGAGATTTTGAGATGAGCATAATCAATATGCAAGGTCAGATCCTGGTAAAAGAAACGCTCAGGAAAACTGGACCTATCGCTAAGTATATGCTTCCGGTAGAAGAGCTAGCACCTGGTATTTACCTGGTCAGACTGCATGCCTCAGCCGAAATCTCCACCACCATAAAATTAATTAAACCAGAATAGTACGTTCCCAAACATCACGTTATTCAAATTAACCTTTATATGGGGCTTGTCTGAAAAGGCAAGCTCTTTTTTTATGGCTTAGCATGAACCCATATTTTTATTAGTTTCGTTAAAAACCCACAACTACCCATGATTAGATCTATATTCTTTCTTCTGCTTCTGGTACCCGGAAGCTTATTCTCCCAGTCTACTTATTTTTTCCCTGAGAGTATGCAGATAGATGCCTCTATTCCTAGCCCACAGGAATTTCTGGGATATCCCATCGGCAGTCATCACACCAGGCATGACAGGATAGTTTCTTACTTTGAAACGTTAGCTGACATCTCCCCTAAGGCCAGTATAGAAGTCCTGGGAGAAACCTATGAGCACAGGCCCCTTGTGATGCTTACCATCACCTCTCCTGAAAATATGTCATCTTTAGCTAGCATACAGGAAGAACAGCTTAAGCGGGTAAACCCTGAAGAGGAATATACAGCAGAGGATGGCCAGCCTGTCATCATCAATTTAGGCTATGGGGTACATGGAAATGAAGCTTCTGGGGGTGAAGCAGCTATGCTTACTGCCTATTACTTATTAGCAGACATTTCTCCACAGACCCAAAAATGGCTATCAGAGTCCGTCATCCTGATAGATCCTGTGTTAAACCCTGATGGTAGAGACAGACACACCCACTGGGCCAATATGCATAAAGGCTCCCCCATGGTGGCAGACCCCCTGGATAGAGAACATAATGAGGTATGGCCAGGTGGCCGTACCAACCACTACTGGTTTGACCTGAACAGAGACTGGTTCTTGCTGGTACACCCTGAATCCCGTGCAAAAATGAAGTGGTATCATACCTGGTATCCCCAAGTAGTCACAGACTTTCATGAAATGGGAACGGGTAGTACCTACTTTTTTGAACCTGCTAAGGTCAATGGCTCCCTGGACCCTATCATTCCTGAAGCCAACTATAATGAGCTTAATCCCCTTTTTGCCAGGTATTTTAAACATGATATGGATAGCATAGGAAGCCTGTATTTCACAAAAGAAGTTTATGATAATACATATCCCGGATATGGTTCTTCCTACCCAGACTTACAGGGAGGGCTGGGACTTCTGTTTGAACAGGCCAGCTCCAGGGGACATATGCAGCGGTCTGATACCTGGACGGTAACTTTCCCTTATACCATCAGAAACCAGTTGGTCTCCAGTCTGGCTACGGTCAGGGCTTCCGTGGAGAATAAGAAAAGACTCTTAAGCTACCAGAGAGAATTTTTCACTGATGCCATAGCAAAAGCAAGAACAAGTCCCATAAAAGGATATGTATTTGGACACAGATATAACCATACCCGAAATAAAGCCTTTTTATCTCTGCTTCTGCAGCATAACATAAAGGTGTATCCCATCTCAGAAAGGCTCAGGCAGGATGGAAAGTTTTTTGAACCCGGTCAAGGCTACATAGTCCCTACAGAACAAGCCCAATATAAAATGGTCCAGAGTATGTTTGAGAGCTACACGGAGTTCCGAGACTCTGTTTTTTATGATGCATCAGCATGGTCTCAGATCCATGCCTATGGGATTCCCTTTGCAGAAATACGCTCAGCTCTTCCTGAGTTACCTACCCCCCTAATACAGGAAGATCTTTCTCCTTCTGTACCCCTGGTACCGGAAGCCTCCTATGCTTATCTCATAGATAGCAGAGATGATGCAGCTATGCACGCCCTGTATTTTCTTCAACAGAAAGGCCTTACCGTCCAGGCAAGCCAAAAGCCTTTTACCATAGCTAATACTTCCTACGCAGCTGGCTCTCTGTCCATTCCCTTACAAATACAGTCTACCTCTATAGACTCAGTACATTTTTGGGTACAACAAGCCGTACGTAAGTACGCAGTAGAAGTAGAAAGCGTCCAGGGTGGCATGAGCGAGTTAGGAGTAGATTTAGGTAGCAGACATTTTAGAACCCTACAAAAACCCAAGGTACTCATGATAGTAGGTGAAGGCCTTAGCGGCTATGAGTCTGGGGAGCTTTGGCATATGGGAGATACCCGCCTGGACCTGCCCATTACTAAAGTAGACTGGGTAGATATCAGAAAAGTGAAATTACACGAGTATAATACCCTGCTTATGGTGTCTGGTAGGTATAATGCCTTAACTCAGGACCAGCAAGTTGCTATCCAAAACTGGGTATCAGCAGGAAATACCCTTATTACCCAGCGCACAGCTACTCAATGGGTCATAGGACAAGGATGGGTGGATGAAACCCTCCTCTCCTCAGCAGATACCAGCAGGAAAAAAGTCAGGAAACCCTATGGGCAGGCACCTGAGATTTTAGGAGCTACTGCCATAGGAGGAACCATCTTTGAAGTGGACCTAGACCTTACTCATCCCCTTGCTTTTGGGTTTACCCAGTCTACTATCCCTTTTTACAAGAATAACACTGTGATCATGGAAGCAGGCAAGAGTCCCTACAATACAGTAGCAGCCTACACAGAGAATCCATTAATCAGCGGATATGTATCAGAGAAAAACCTAAAAAGAGTAGCCAAGGCTGCGGCTGTACAAGTAAGCAGAATAGGGGGCGGGAGAGCCATTTTATTCGCTGATAATCCTAATTTCAGAGGTACCTGGTGGGGAAGCCAAAGAATGATGCTAAATGCCATCTTCCTGGGAGGTACCATCAGGGTGTATTAGCAGAAGAGCTGCCTCTTTCACTTTCTCTCCTTTAGAAAAAATACATGTTCAAGGGGTTCAGCATGGGAATATGTTGGGCCCCTTTTTCTACTGCTGAAATATCAGCTCGCTCAGCTTAGGAAAGACTCTCACTCAGGCTATACACCAGTAAACCCGACCTGAGCTTAGGCTCAAACCAGGTAGATTTAGGAGGCATGATCTGCTTATGATCCGCTATTTCCAGCAGTTGGTCCATCTTAACAGGAGGAATGGAAAAGGCGAGCTTCATCTCTCCACTATCTACTCTTCTTTCGAGCTCTGATAATCCCCTAATTCCCCCCACAAAATCTATTCTCTTATCTCTCCTTATATCTGTGACTTTCAGGAGTGGATGAATGACATACTTATCTAGCACGCTTACCGCTAACTGACTGATAAGATCACCACTGGGATATAAGTCTTCCTTCAATTGTAGGCTATACCATTTCCCCTCCAGATACATCCCAAATGTATAGGGTGATGAGGGAGCTACTGCTTCTTGTGAAGGAATAAGAATAAAGTGTTTCTCTAATTCAGATAGTAAAGCAGTAGAACTGAGATCTCCCAGGTCTGTAACTACCCGGTTATAATCCAGAATTTGTAGTTCTTCTGCAGGAAAGTGGACAGCCATAAA